>JBDKIR010000130.1:0-3785 GCA_039797035.1 Pseudomonadota bacterium
CGGGCCGCGCCGCCACCATGGAACCGATGCGGTTCCGCCCGGCATCTGGCACGAAATGCGTCTTGGCAATCGCGTCCAATGATTTGGCGCGGATCGCATTCGCGTCATCCATGGCGATGAACCATTGCGGCGTCGCGCGGAAAATCACTGGCTTCTTGGATCGCCAGCTATGCGGATAGCTATGCGTCAGCTTGCCCGTGGCAGCGAGCGTCCCCGCCGCCTCCATCGCCGCATAAACCGCCGTATGCGCCTTGAAGACATGCAAGCCTTCAAACCCCGGCGCGTGATGCGTGAAGGTGCCGTCATCATTGACGGTTTCCGGGATCGGCAGGTTATGTGCGCGGCCCAGATTGAAGTCATCCTCACCATGGCCAGGCGCGATATGCACAAACCCCGTGCCGGCTTCGGTGGTGACGAAATCACCGGGCAGCAAAGGCACATCGAATTCATAGCCATGCCCGCGCAGCGGATGCGCGGCCATTGCGCCGGCCAATTCCGCGCCCTTGATCACGCGCTTGATGCTATGCGCGCCAATCCCGGCATCCTTTTCAAACTGCGGCAGCAGGGGCAGCGCCACCAGCAGCCGGTCGCCGACCTTCAGATAGGATTTCTCAGCCAAGCCTTCGACATGCAAAAGCGCGTAATCAATTTCATCGCCATAAGCGACCGCACGATTGCCCGGCATGGTCCAGGGCGTGGTGGTCCAGATCACCACATCCGCGCCAACCAGATCAGTGGCCCTCGCTTTCAGGATGCGGAATTTCGCATGCAGCGTCGGGCTGACATGATCGTGATATTCAATCTCCGCTTCCGCCAGCGCGGTTTTTTCCACCGGGCTCCACATCACGGGGCGGAGCCCGCGATAGAGTGACCCATTCATCAGAAACTTGCCGATCTCAGCGGCAATCGCGGCTTCCGAGGCAAAATCCATCGTCGCATAGCGATCCGCCCAATCACCGGCGACACCCAGGCGGATGAATTCCTCCCGCTGCACTTCAAGCCAATGTTCGGCATAGGCGCGGCATTCGGCGCGGAAATCCAACACCGGCACCGCATCCTTGTCGCGGCCCTTATTGCGGTATTCCTCTTCAACCTTCCATTCAATCGGCAGGCCGTGGCAGTCCCAGCCGGGGACGTAATTCGCATCAAACCCCGCCATTTGCGCGGCGCGGTTGATCACATCCTTCAAAATCTTATTCAGCGCATGGCCGATATGCAGATTGCCATTGGCATAGGGCGGGCCGTCATGCAGGACGAAGGTCTCCCGTCCCTTGGACGCTGCGCGCAGCCTTTCCCAGAGCTTCAGGCGCTGCCAGCGCGCCAGCGTATCGGGTTCGCGCTTCGGCAAATCCCCGCGCATGGGAAAGCCGGTCTGCGGCAGGAAGACGGTGCCGCGATAATCGCGGGCCTCTTTGGGGCTATCATTCATGATCTTGAGCCTTGCGGGCTAACGCGGGCCGCCGGAAAGGGCGGTTGGGGTGGCAAATACGGGCAGTTGTCCCGGCCTTCACTAGAAGGCCGGGCGGCTAATTCGCGCCCATATCTTCACGATTTTCATGGCAGGCTTATGGGCGCGGGCCATGCGGCCGGTCAAGCGCCACCGCTTCAGGCCAGCGCGGCGCGGGCATTCACCACATCCTGTTCGATGGCGGCCTTCAGTGTTTCCAACCCGTCAAACTTCGCATCGGGCCTGAGGAATTGCACCAAGCGCACGCCGATTTCCTGGCCGTAAATATCGCCGGCGAAATCGAAGATATAGACTTCCAACCGCGTCACCTTATCGCCGCCCAGCGTCGGCCGCCGTCCGATATTGGCAACCCCCTTGGCCGTGCGGCCATCCGGCAGCGCCACCGTCACGGCATAAACCCCCCGCGCCGGTTCCAGATGCCGGTCGAGCCAGATATTCGCCGTCGGCCAGCCCAGCACGCGGCCAAGCTTATCCCCATGCACCACCGTGCCGCGGATTTCCCAAGGCCGTCCCAGCTTTTCCGCCGCGCGGTCCGGATAGCCATCCTGTAGCAAGCGGCGGATGCGGGTCGATGAAATGGCCTCACCGCCCTGTTCCACGGGGGGGACGATGGAAAGCCCCATGCCACGCGAAGCGGCCTCCTGCGCCAGAAAGCGCACATCGCCGCCGCGCCGATTGCCAAAGGCGAAATCCGGGCCGCAAGCCAAATGCTTCGCCCCCAGCGCCCGATGCAGCACCTGTTCGATGAAGGCTTCTGCCGACAGGGCCGCGAATTCATCATCAAAGCGCGGCGCATAGACAAAGCGTGCCCCGGCATCCGCCAGGCAGGCTGCCTTGGCCGGCAGCAGCGTCAGGCGAAAGGGCGGATCATCGGGGCGGAAATGCTCACGCGGATGGGGTTCAAAAGTGAGCACCGCGAGCGGCAGATCGGGTCGCGCGGCCTGGGCGGCCTTCAGCACCGCAACATGGCCCAGATGCACGCCATCGAAATTGCCGAGTGCCACGGTCGCGCCGCGCGCTTCCTTCGGGATCGCCCGCCAGTCGGTAAAAATCTGCGCCGCCATCACGCTTCCCCAGGTTTCAGCCAGCTTGGCACAGCAGGCGGTGTGAAGCGGGCCAAGGCGTCCAGCGCGGCAGGCCCATCACTTGCCAGCATGGCCATGGCGCGCATTTCGGGCCGCAGGAAACCTTCCGCCACCATGTGATCCAAAGCCCCCATCTGGCGCTGCCAATAGCCAAGCGTATCGACAAAGACGATCCCCTTGCGGTGGATGCCAAGCTGCAACCAGGTGAGGGTTTCCACCGCTTCTTCCAGGCTGCCATAGCCGCCGGGCAGCACGATGAAGCCATCGGAAAGCTCGGCCATCAGCGCCTTGCGTTCATGCATGGACCCAACCACGCGCATATCCTTGAGCTGCTTGGCACCCGCTTCGCGCGCCACCAGCCCATGGGGGATGATGCCAATCACTTCCGCGCCCGCATCCTGGGCGGCGGCGGAAACCGCGCCCATCAGCCCAACGCCACCCCCGCCATAAACCAGGCCCAGCCCGCGCGCGGCGATCTCTCGGCCCAGCGCGGCGGCGGCCGTGGCATATTCCGGGCGGGCACCGGGGGATGAGCCGGCAAAAACGCAAACCCGACGCATGGCGTTATTCCGCCGCCTTGCTGGCCTGAGCGGCCGCGCGAGACGGGACGGAGACATAGGCCTCTCCTTCCAGCACGGGTTCACCCTTGACCAGACAAACGGTTTTCAGCGTGGCGCGGTGCTTTTCCGGGTGCAGAGCGGCGACTTCGACAATGGCGGTGACGGTTTCGCCGATTTTCACCGGGGCGCGGAATTTCAGCGTCTGCGACATATAAATAGTGCCCGGCCCGGGCAGTTGGGTGCCGAGCACCTTGGTAATCAGGCCGGCGGCCAACATCCCATGGGCGATGCGTTCCTTGAAGATCGAGGTCGCGGCGTATTCCGCATCCAGGTGCATCGGGTTGGTATCGCCCGTCACAGCGGCGAAGAGCACGATATCGGCTTCCGTGATGGTTTTGGAAAATTTGGCGGAAAGGCCGACCGAAAGGTCTTCGAAGAAATAGAGTTCCGCCATGGTGCAAACCTTCACTGCTATGCGTCGCGCTGGTGGATAGAGCATTTTCAAAACGGGTGAAATCGTCCGGCGGGGCTGGGTGGGGTGGAATATTTTTCGTTACGCGTGGTTGGGTGAAAGATTTTGGCGAAATCCCTAAAAAGAAAAATAAATCCTTTTTATTGACATTTTTAGCCAAATAGAAGAAAAAATTTCTAAACAAACTCGGAATCTCCGCT
>JBDKIR010000131.1:0-2644 GCA_039797035.1 Pseudomonadota bacterium
CCTGGCCGCCAGTGAATACCACACGGGCTGCCGGATAGCGGCGGGCAAGCGCCACCGCTTCTGTCATGCGCTCAGCGGCGCCATTCAGGGCTGGGATACCGCGCGCGGCGGTGATGTTCTGATCCACCGCGCCGCCCAGCACGATCACCCCATCCACCCGCGCTGGCGCGCTGGCCGGGCGCGGGAAGCGATCTTCCAGCGGCAGCAGGATCCATTGATTGGCTGGGGTGATGATCAGCAGGATGAAAAAACTGAGGCAGGCGAGTACAAGCCAGCGCCCGGCTTGCCGACCACGCCACAACATAACAAGGCCGACCGCGCCAAGGATGAGCGCAAAATGCCCAGGCCGTGCCGGAAACCACAAAATCTTCGACAGGAGATAGGCGAAATCGGTCATGAACCGGCCCTGAGGCTGACCGGGTTCGAAAAGCAGTGTGGCCAGAAGCTGTCAAGCGACCCTAGCGGATTGGCCGCCTTACCCCTGCGCCAGATCCGCCATTGGCGTCTGGCATCAGGGCGATGAGGGCGGCTTATTTGCGGCCAGCTTCCGCTTTGGCGGCTTCATTCACGCGATTTTCAGCACTCAGGATGGTGCTGCGCAGATCGCGCATGAAGGCATTGCCCTTCGGTGTCCGCTGCACCAGCACCGAACGGCGATCAGACGGGTCGGCCTTGCGGCGCGCCAGGTCCAAATCGCCCAAGCGATCCAGGGCGCGGGTGATGGCGGGCTTGGACACGTTCAGCTTCGCCGCCAGGCCACGGACCGTATGCGGACCATCGGTCAGATAGCTGGTCAGCATAACGCCCAGCTGACGCGAAGACAGGTCCGGCCCGTCGCGGCGTACCAGCGAAATAATGGTTTCCTGCAAAACCCGAACGAAATGATCGGTTCCGGCATTGTTTGACATGGCTTTATCCTTTTTGGCTCCGGCACCAATTTTCTCTCAAGGCGCTTGGTGGCGGTTGTTGTACTGGTGGCGCGGCAAAACCCTTGGCCGATGTGGGGCCTCCGTATTTTACGGATTTGTGCATGGCGCCACCTCTCGCAGCATCGCGAAGATGGCCCGCGCTGCTTGCGCTTCTCCCCCTTCAGGACGGCCGGGGCGCGGCGCGTCATTCCAGGCATAGAGATCAAAATGCGCCCAGGGCATGCCGGCGGGCAGGAAGCGGCGCAGAAAAAGCGCGGCGGTCACCGCCCCGGCCATGGGCTTGGTCGAAACATTGGATAAATCCGCAAAGGGACTATCGAGCCAGGAATCATAGCCATCATGCAGCGGCAGGCGCCACATCGGGTCCTGCACCCTGGTGCCGGCGGCCAGCAAATTTGCTGCCAGGGTTTCATCATTGCTGAACAGCGCGGGCAGATCCGGCCCCAAGGCCACGCGTGCGGCGCCGGTCAGGGTGGCGGCATCAATGATCATGGCCGGGTTATGTTCCGCCGCGTAACTCAGCAAATCACACAGAACCAAGCGGCCTTCGGCATCCGTATTGCCGATTTCAACCTTGAGCCCCTTGCGCGTGCGAAGAACATCCATGGGCCGCATGGCCTGCCCGGAAACGGCGTTTTCAACCGCCCCAATCAGCACCAGCAGGCGCAGCGGCAAACGCGCGCGCATGACCATTTCGGCCACCGCCAGCATCATAGCCGCGCCGCCCATATCCTTTTTCATGCGCAACATGGCGGCTGATGGCTTGAGGTCGAGCCCGCCCGTATCAAAACAAACGCCCTTGCCGCACAGCGCGATCAAGGGGCCGTCTGCCGCACCTTCCCAATGGAGTACGGCCAAATGCGGCGCACGTGGGCTGCCCGCGCCAACGGCGGCCATACAGGGAAAGCCTTCCCGCAAGGCCTCACCGGTGATGATTTCAGCGCGCCCGCCATGGCGTTGAGCCAAAGCGACAGCCGCTTCCGCCAATTCACGTGGCCCCAGATCAGCGGCGGGGGCATTGATAAGATCCCGCGCCGCGCAAATCGCCTCGGCCATCATCACCGCGGCTTCCGTGCCGGGGGGCGGGATCAGGATGGCCGGCACGCGGTCACGCGCCTTATGGCGGGTCCAGCGATAGGCGCCCAAATTCCACCCCAGCACCGCCGCCGATGGATCAGTCACGGAAGCGGTCAGGTGCCATTGGCTGCCGGCGGGCAGAAGGTTCGGCAAGGCGCCGAAATGCCAAGGTGATGCATTGGCAGCAACGCCAATAATGGCGCCGGCGATGCCATCCCGGCCAGGGATCAGCGCGACCTCGCCAGGTTTGGCGGTAAAGCCGCTGGCGCGCAGAAACGCGCTGGCGGAAGGGTCGATTTCCGTCAGAAACTGCGCGAGGTAATCGGCCTGAACCGCATGCAAAGGCCGCGCGGATGCCATTGCAGTATCTGGACTCTCACGCATGAGGCTCACGCAACTGCAAGAACACAACACATAATCCTTCGTGAATTATGTTGAGGTGATGACTTATTCTGGGACGAAAATCAATTCAAGACGCAGTGATTATTCCGTAATGAAACCCTGGCTTTTGGGCGAGAAATACATTGGTTGATCAAAGATAAATATTGCTTGGGATAACCCCTTTTGGTGCAGATGAGTGGATCGAAATTTTTTGCTTTCCCTCATGGAAAATTTCCGGCGTCATGCTACGGTTACAT
>JBDKIR010000132.1:0-8907 GCA_039797035.1 Pseudomonadota bacterium
TGCGCCTTACCGAGCCCGGCTCCCTCCAGCGCGGCAGAAACATCCGCAAGGCCAGGGGTCAGGCTATCGACATCATTCATGACCACAGAGGCACCGCGCGCCACCCATTCCTGCACCTTGGCGGTAATGGGTTGCAGCGTGGTCGCGCCATCGCGTGACATCGCGCTTTGGCTATATTGCGCCGGCGGGATGGTGGTGCTGTCCAGCACCAGCTTCAGGCTGCGTTCCGACCAGATATGGGTCATGCCAAGCAGGCGGTTGATCCCCGCCCAATCCAGCACGGGCGCGAATTTCTCCGCGGCACCGGGCAGATGGAGCGGTTGCCGGTCATAATATTCGGCGAAGAAGCGTTCTGGCGTCAGCGGCGCCAGGAGATCGGCCAGGGTCATGCTCATGGCGCAACATATACCAGATCAGCCGCCACCGGGGCGAGCCCAAAGCCCCTGGACGCCGCGCCCGGATTAGGGCGCTATCTGCCCAAGCCATGCGGGAATGCTGCAATGAAACTCTGGTACCAATCCCTGACCCGGCCGGATGCCTGGCCAACCTATGCCAAGGCGCTCAGGCGCGTGCTGGATGCCACGGCGGACCCGGGCACGGAAATCGCCATCCATGGCATCGAAAAGCGGGGCGGCATTGGCGACCAATATCGCTACCTGGAATTCATCGAAACCGGCGAAGTACTGGAAAACGTGGCCCGTGCGGAGGCTGAGGGCTTCGATGCCGTATTGCTTGGCAATATTGTGGACCCAGGGCTGCGTATCGCGCGGGAGATTTCGGGCATCCCAGTGCTGGGGTTATGCGAAACCGCGCTGCTGACCGCCTGCCAGATGGGCGCTTCCATCGGTATTGTCTTCTCAAACGACAAGCACGAAGCACGCGTGGCGGAGAATATCCGGAGCTACGGCCTGGCCGGGCGCGTGGCCGCCACGGCGCGGATGGATGTGGCGAAGCTGACCGATCTGGAAGCCGCCTTTTCCCCCGGCCCGGTGCGCGATGCCGTCCTCGCGCAATTCCACAAGGCGGCCGAGGATTGCGTGGCGCGCGGCGCGGAGGTGGTGATCCCGGCCGTGGGTGTCGCCATGATTTTGCTGTTTGAAGCAGGCGTGCATGAAACCGCCCGTGGCGCGCCGGTGCTGTGCGGCCCGCTGGCGCTGGTGCAACAGGCCCAGGCGGCGGTAAAGCTGCGCCGCGCCATGGGCGGGCGCTTCACCAGCCGGCGCGGTGCCTATGGCCAACCACCGCCGGGGCAGATTGCGGAACTGCGCCGCTATTACGGCGCAGTCTATCCGGGCGTAAAGGAATAGCGCCCTTCAATGCCCCGCAATGATGGCATCGGCGATTTTTTCCGCCGACATCAGCGTGGGGAAATTGGTATTGGCGCAGGGCACCACGGGGAAGATGGAAGCATCCACCACGCGCAAGCCTTCAATGCCTTTCACACGGCCATTCGGGTCCACCACTGACATCGGGTCTTCCGGTCGGCCCATGCGGCAGGAACAGGAAGCATGCCACACGCCAATGGTGGCCTTGCGGATGAAGGCTTCCAAGGCCGCATCATCGGTCAGCACCTGATCAATGCGGAAGCCTTCCACCACAAAATTGTCGATGAAATAGCGGCGCAGGAAAGACGGCCCATCCAGCACCATGCTGATCATCTTGGTCAGCATGCGGTTCTTTTCATTCACCACACCAATCTTGCGCACGCGGTCGCTATAGCTGGCCGGGAAATGATTATCCGTGACCTTGCCGAGTTCATCGCTCATCTGGATCGCGGCCATCATGCGAAAGCCGCTCATCAGTCGGTCAAGATCGCGCTTGTCTGACAGCAGGTTGAATTCAACGATCGGCTCTTCCCGCCAATCGCTGGAAGCAAGCTTGAGCTGCCCGCTTTCCGAATAGGTCTTATTCACCCAAAGCAGCATGGAAGCGACTTGTTCGCCCACCGCATGCCAGGCGGATTTGCTGACCACAGCGGCAAACATATCGCCCGCCGGCACGCCTTCCAGCTGGGATGAATAACGCAGCCCCAGCAGGATGTGGCGGCGGGTTTGATTATCCACCCGCGCGCCACGCTTCAGGAAGGAAGACAGCGCAATGGAAGGATGATCCATCAGGCCCTGGCCAACACCAGGCAGGGCCATGCGCACCGGAATGCCAAGATCACGCAAATGCCCAACGGGGCCGATACCCGAACGCAGCAAATGCGCCGGGGAATGAATGGCGCCGCAGGATAGGATGATCTCCCGCCCCATGAAGCGCTGTTCCTGCCCGCGCACCAAGGCCACCACGCCAACGCAGCGCTGGTCTTCGAAGATCAATTCCTTCACCTGGGTTTCGCAGGAAATCGTCAGGTTTTCCCGCGCGCGGGTTTCCCGATCCAGATACCCCATGGCCGCCGAAACCCGCTGTTCTTCGGCATTGGAAATGGTGATGGGGAAATAGCCATCCTCAAAAAACCCGTTCTGGTCTTCCAAAGCCTTGAAGCCCGCAGCCGCGAAGGATTTCGCTGCCGCCTTGGCGTGATTGTTCCAATTTTCCGGCTTGATGCGGCGCACCTTGATGCGCCCATCCTTGCCATGGAAGGGACCATCGAAATCAAGATCGTGTTCGACCTTCTTGAAATACGGCAGCACCGCATCCCAATTCCAGCCAGCCGCGCCACGCGCTTCCCATTCATTGTAATCCGTGGGCGCGCCGCGATTGGCCATTTGCCCGTTGATGGAAGAACCGCCGCCCAAAACCCGCGCCTGTTCGTATTTGCGCAAGGGTGGGCGTTCCTGCGGATTATTGTG
Organism: Pseudomonadota bacterium; assembly: GCA_039797035.1. Classification (GTDB taxonomy): domain Bacteria; phylum Pseudomonadota; class Alphaproteobacteria; order Acetobacterales; family Acetobacteraceae; genus Neoroseomonas. Next base: position 2,796 of record JBDKIR010000132.1, read on the forward strand.
GGACACAATCTGCGTATGCACGCGCAGTTCCGTCCAATGAAAGCGCGGATCGAAATAGGCAGTGCCGGGGTAGCTGTCGCGGATTTCGCGCGGTTCCTCACCGGGCGGTGCGTCAGGGCCGGCCTCACACAGCAAAACCTTATGGTTGCTGCGGGCTGAGAGCCGATGCGCCAGCACGGAACCGGCGGAACCGCCGCCAACAATAATCGTATCGAACATCACGCTGCGCTTCCTCTTGTTCGTTTCAAGCTTGGGGAATCATGCGGCCCAGGGGGCGCCCGCCACAGATATGCACATGAAAATGCGGCACTTCCTGGCCGGAATGCATGCCCATATTCATCAACACGCGATAGCCATCAGGCTCCAGCCCCAAAGCCTTCGCCACCTGGCCCACCGCGCGCCAGAAGCCAGCGATTTCATCCGCAGTCGCTTCCGCACTGAAATCGGCGATGGAGACATATTTGCCCTTCGGGATCACCAGCACATGCACCGGCGCCTGGGGCGCGATGTCATGGAAGGCGAGGCTATATTGATCTTCATGCACCTTCTTCGCCGGAATTTCGCCACGCAGGATGCGCGCGAAGATATTGCTGTCATCATAGGGGCCAAGGCCATTGACGGGCATGGTTGTGCTTTCACTGTTATCTGCTCGCGCGCAAGATGCCATGCGCGGCCAGGATTGGAAGCCCAATCACCCAGAAGCAAGCCAGGCGGCCGCCGCCTGATCCGCCCCGCTGGGCAGGGGCATGGCACGGTCACCCATCCAGGCCAGGATATCGCCCGCCACGGCCGCCCCACCCAAATCCCGCAACAGCATGTGATGGCCTTCCGGATAATAGGCCAGGCGCTGCGCGGCGCCGCGGGGCAATTGGCCCCAGGCCGCGCGAATCGGCTGGGGCGGCACCAGCTCATCCTTGGCGCCGTAAAGCACCAGGGCCGGGGCGGTGAAGCGCGGCAGGGCGGTGGTGGCGGCCTCCATCAGCTCCACCAGCCCGGCCACGGCATCCACGCGGGTTTGCTTCAGCACCTGTGGATCGCGGGACCAGCGGCGCCAGGCTTCCAGATTATCCGTCGGCCGAAACAGCGGCGCGCTGGAGGAAAGAGCAAGCCCCGGCACCAAGGCCGCCATCACATCCAGCGTCCAGCGCGCCTGCCAGGAAAGGCTGGCACGGCCCCGCAAGGCGGGGGCGGAAAGCACCAGGCCATCGGCCATGGGGGCCTTGCTGCCGGCCAGCACCAGCACGGCGCCCCCCATGCTTTCACCCAGCATGAACAGCGGCCGGCCCGGATGGCGGGCGCGGATCAGCCCGGCGGCGGTAATCGCATCCTGTGCCAGCGCCTCATGCCCCGGCCAAACCCCGCGCGCGGCCGTGCCGCCAAAGCCGCGCTGGTCATAGGCGTAAAGTGCGACACCCTGGGCGGTGAACCAGGGCGCGGCATCTTCGGCGAAGGATCGGCCATATTCATTCATGCCATGCAAGGCGAGCATCACGGCGCGCGGCGGGCCATCTGGTCGCCAGGCATGCAAGGGCAGGCTGACCCCATCGGCCATGACCAGGGCATCATCCCGGATGATGGGGGGGGTCACCACCGGCCCCATGGGCGCGCGCGCCTCGGCACAGCTGGCCAAGGCGAAGCCGGCGAGTAACATATTGCGGCGGGAGATGGCCGGTTGATGAGGCATCAGGCAGAGATAGGCCGCGACCGAAGGCTGGTCCATCACCCCCCACCCCGGTATGATCGCCCGAAGTCGAGATAGATGAGGACCCCGATGCGCGACCAGCAAATGACCGGCTATGGCCCGAAGCCCGTGGCGGGCGTGACGCCCGAGCAGCGCGTCACGGTCCAAAGCCGCAAGATCGCCTGTGATGGGGAAGCCGCCAGTGGCCTCGGCCATCCGCGCATCTGGCTGCATATTGAAGGGCATGATGTGACCTGCCCTTATTGTTCCATCACCTATGTGCTGGCCGAAGGCGCTGGCGAGGATCATGGCCATTGAAGACGGCAGCGGCCCCGAAGCGGCGCGCCCGCATGGCAAAGCCTTGAGCGAGGCAATTGCGGGGGCCGAGGGCCTGCCAGAGGCCAAGCCCGGCGAACGCCATCTGATTCTGGTGGATGGTTCGGGCTATATCTTCCGCGCCTATCACGCGCTGCCGCCGATGACGCGGCCAGATGGCACGCCGGTGAATGCCGTATTCGGCTTCACCAATATGCTGTCGCAATTTCTGCTGCGCCATGCCGCCAGCCATATCGCGGTGGTGTTTGATGCCGGGCGCAATACGTTCCGCAATCAGATTTACCCCAATTACAAGGCGCATCGCCCAGACCCGCCGCCGGAATTGGTGCCGCAATTCGGCCTGATCCGTGATGCGACGGATGCCTTTGGCGTCGCGCGCGTGGAGCATGAGGGTTTTGAGGCGGATGATCTGATCGCCGCCTATGCCAAGGCGTTCGAGGCCACCGGCGGGCATGTCACGATTGTGTCTTCCGACAAGGATCTGATGCAATTGATCCGCCCTGCGGTGCAGATGCTCGACCCCATGAAGCAGAAGCCGCTGCGCGCGCCGGAAGTGCTGGAAAAATTCGGCGTCACCCCGGACAAGGTCGTGGATGTGCAGGCGCTGGCCGGGGATGCGACGGATAATGTGCCGGGCGTACCGGGCATTGGCATCAAGACCGCCGCGCAATTGATCAATGAATATGGTGATCTTGAAGCGCTGCTGGCCCGCGCCGGTGAGATCAAGCAGCCGAAGCGCCGCGAAGCGCTGGTGGAAAATGCCGAAATGGCTCGGATTTCCCGCCGCTTGGTGGCGCTTGATGATAATGCGCCACTGCCTTTGGAGATTGCCGCCCTGGAAGCCAAGGCACCAGGCGATGGCAAGCTGGAAGCCTTTCTGCGGGCGCAGGGGTTCCGTTCCATCCTGGCACGCATGGGCTTTGGTGAGGCAAATGGCGCACCGCATCGCGCGGCAAGTCGCGCCACGGCGCCCGAAGCCCCCGCGGCAGAGACACCCAATGTTTCGGTGCGTTTTGGACCTTATGATTGCGTGACGGATGACGCCACCTTGGCACGCTGGGTCGCGCTGGCGCGCGAAACCGGTGTTGTTGCGGTGGATACAGAAACCGACAGTTTGGATGCGCGGCGTGCCAATATGGTTGGGTTTTCCCTTGCCATTGCGCCGGGCCGCGCCTGTTACGTGCCGATCCGTCATGGCAGCACGGGCGATATGCTGGCCGCCCCGGCGCCAGAACAGATTGCGCCGGATGCCGCATTCGCTTTGCTGCGGCCGCTTTTCAATGATGCATCGGTGCTCAAGATTTTTCAGCACGCGAAATATGATCTGGAAGTGCTGGCGCGGGCCGAGAATGGCGGCTTTGCCGAGATCAGCCCGATTGATGACACCATGATGCTGTCCTACGCCATGGAAGCGGGGCGGCATGGCCATGGCATGGATGAGCTTTCGGTTCTGCATCTGGGCCATAAGCCGATCAGCTTTGATGAAGTGACCGGCACCGGCAAAGCCCGTCTGCCCTTCAGCGAAGTGCCGCTCGACAAGGCCACGGCCTATGCCGCCGAAGATGCCGATGTGACTTTGCGGCTGTGGCTGCTGCTGCGCCCGCGCCTGCGCGCTGATGGCGCGCTAGCGAGTTACGAACAAATCGAACGCCGCATGATCCCCGTATTGCGCGATATGGAAGCCGCCGGTGTGAAGGTGGATGGCGCGGAATTGGCACGGATTGGGGAAGATTTCGCCGGACGCCTCGCGGTCTTGGAAGCGGCCATCCATAAGCTTGCCGGGCGCGCCTTCAATGTTGGCTCACCCAAGCAATTGGGCGAGATTCTGTTCGATGAAATGGGGCTATCAGGCGGGCGCAAGGGCAAGACCGGCGCCTATTCCACCGATTCGGCGGTGTTGGAAGAACTCAGCGCCCAGGGTGTGGAATTGGCAGGCAAGGTGCTGGAATGGCGCCAATTGGCCAAGCTGAAATCCACCTATGTTGAGGGCCTCGCCGCGCAAATAGATCCCGCTGATAAGCGCGTGCATACATCCTATCAGATGGCGATCACCTCGACCGGGCGACTTTCATCCACTGATCCCAATCTGCAGAATATCCCGATCCGGAGTGAGGAAGGCATGCGCATCCGCCGCGCCTTCATCGCCGAAAAAGGCCATGTGCTGCTGGCGGCGGATTACAGCCAGATTGAACTTCGCTTGCTGGCGCATTTGGCGGAGGTGCCGACTTTGCGCGAAGCCTTTGCCGCCGGTGAGGATATCCATGCGCGGACCGCATCGGAAATCTTCGGCATCCCGCGCGACAAGGTGGATAAGGAAGCGCGCCGCCGCGCCAAGACGATCAATTTCGGCATCATCTATGGCATGTCAGCCTTCGGCCTGGCGACCAGGCTTGGGATTCCACCTGGGGAAGGCCGCGCCATTATTGATGCCTATTTCGCGCAATATCCGGGCATTCGGCAGGAAATGGAGCGCTTGAAGGAAGAAGCGCGTACCCATGGTTTTGTGCGCACACCCTTTGGCCGCAAGTTGTGGATTCCGGATATCGCCACGCGCGACCCGGTGCGCCGCGCCGGCGCGGAACGTGCCGCGATCAATGCGCCCTTCCAGGGCGGCGCGGCGGAGATCATCAAGCGCGCCATGGTGCGCCTGCCGCGCGCCTTGCGCGATGCTGGCCTTAAGGCGCGCATGCTTTTGCAAGTGCATGATGAATTGGTGTTCGAGGTGCCGGAGGCTGAGGTTGAAGCGACCTCAGCCCTGGTGCGGCATATCATGGAATCGGTTGCCACACTGCGCGTGCCGCTTTCGGTTGAAGTCGGGCAAGGCCATTCCTGGGCAGAGGCACATTGAACATGGCATCGGGTTGGAGTTCGGCTGAAAAAACCACGCTGGCGCAGATCTGCGCGGCGCATTTCGTCAGCCATTTGCATATCCTGATTCTGCCGCCGCTTTTTCCACTGCTGCGCGAAGCGCTGCATGTTTCCTATATCGAACTCGGCCTGGCATTGACGGTTTTCAATATTGTCTCAGCCTTTACGCAGGCGCCGATGGGCTTTGTGGTGGACCGTATCGGCCCGCGCAAAATGCTGGCGGCAGCGCTGATATTTGGTGGTTCGGCCTTCATCCTGCTTGGGCTGTTTCCAAGCTGGCCCATGCTGATGGTGGCCGCGGCCATGGCGGGGCTCGCCAATAGTGTCTATCATCCGGCGGATTACGCAGTGCTGGGTTCAGATATCAGCGAAGGCCGTGTTGGCCGCGCCTTTTCCTTGCACACCGCTTGCGGCTTTTTGGGTGGCGCCATCGCGCCGGCCTTCATGCTGGGTGTCGCTGCACTCGGTGGCATGTCCTGGGCGATGATTGCTGGCGGCCTGGTTGGCCCGCTGGTCGCGATACCGCTGATATTCGCCGCACGCCGCGATGCGGCCAAGCCCCGCCCAACAGCAACCGCACAGCACGCATCCGAAGCAGGTGGCCTGCGCCGGGTGCTGACCCCGGCCGTGATGGCGATGATGGGGTTCTTCATCATGCTGGCACTGGCCAATGGTGGTATCAACAGTTTCTCGGTCGCCGCCTGGGTGGCGCAGGGCATGACCCTGGAACTCGCAAATGGGGCTTTGACCGGCTATCTTTTCGCGAGTGCGATTGGCGTTCTGGCGGGCGGCTATATCGCGGATTGGACCAAGCGCCATGGGCTGGTGGCAACCTTTGGCTTCATCGCCGCCGCCAGCATGATGCTGTTGATCGGCAATGGAACCTTCCAGGGCTATGCGCTGGTGTTCGCCATGATCGCAGCTGGCTTGCTGACCGGGATGATCATGCCATCGCGTGACATGCTGGTGCGCGCGGCAGCACCGCCTGGGCAAGCGGGGGCCGTATTCGGCATTGTCTCCACCGGCTTCAATATCGGCGGCATGGTGGGGCCGCCGCTTTTCGGCTGGTTGTTGGAAGCGGGCGAACCGCGGCTGATCTTCATCACCACCGCCGGCTTCATGCTGCTGACCGCCATTATGGCGATTGGGCAGGAATGGCGCCTGGCGCGCCGCCGCCGAGCAGCAATGACCGCCGCCGAATGATCAGGCCTTGAAGTAAGCGAGCAA
>JBDKIR010000133.1:0-4271 GCA_039797035.1 Pseudomonadota bacterium
GACCCGCGCGGCATCCCAGGCCGTGAGCCCCTTCAAGGCCTCCTGCAGCAAATCCATCGGGCGTTCCAGCCTGATGCAACCGGAAGAAAATGCCCGATCAGGCCGCCGAAACAAATGCCGATCCGGCGTATCATGCATGTAGATGTCATCGCGATTGGGCATGATGAATTTGATCCGCCCCAGCGCATTTGCCTCGCCCGCATCCTGGCGGATGATGAAAGGGAAATGATCCTTGGAATAGGCGCTGAAATCGATGGTCGTCGCATCGATTTCGGTCAATTCCCCTTCCACACGCTGATACAAGCGGAAACCGGCGGCCTGCACACGGGCCGGGTCGCGGCGCAGGCGTGGCAGCAAATCTTCCCGCGCATTGCGTTCCGGCACGCCCCAATGCGGATTGAACTGCACCGCCACCATGCGAAGATCGAGCATCGGGGTCGCGCGATCGGTACGCCCAACAATCACCGCCATTTCCTGCAGGACGCGCTCACCTTCCAGCAGGCGCAGCCGGAAATGCGGCACATTCACGTCAATACGCCGCTCGGCGCTGGCTGCCGCCAGGCCACGACGCATATCAAGTGCGACCCGTAACTGGCCGATTTTCTTTTCTACTGGCGTATTCAAAGCGGACCAGGTGATGGGGCCAATGCGACCATCAGCTTCCAAACCCTCGGCGGCCTGAAAACGACGCACAACAGACTGCAATGGCGCGTCATAAATCGGGTTCCCCGCCGCTGCGCCATTGGCAATTTCCGGCGCTTCAATCGCTAGCCTGGCACGCAATTGCCCAACGCGCCTTGCGTCCTGGCTGCCGGGTTCTAGCGTAGTTTGCAGATTGCCCTCGATGCTCGGCCATCCGCCCTGCGCCGCGATCGCACGCAGGCGCGCAAGTTCTGCCTTGATCGCCCTCGCGTCGGGATGGACCAGCGCCGCAGCGTCGATAACACTGGCTGGGTCCGCACTGGCGTAAAGCCTGTCACGCCAGGCCGGGACATCAGCCAAGTTCGGGTCGCGTTTGATGTCAGGCCGACCCGCCAGAGATGCCACGCGCCCCAGCAGCAAATCCTTCAGCGCCGCCTCCGCCCTTGCCAAAAGGGCAGCCTCGCTCGGCGTTCTGCTGGTGGATAGCGCGGCGAATTCGTAATGCCGTGGGTCCAGCCCATCCTCATGAAGCGCCGATAACCGCTGGCTTAGGCGCTCAATTGCCCCATGCGACAGCGCAGCCGCGATCGCCTTCCGTGGCGCAAGCCCGCCAAGCAGGGCGGATACGCCCAAGCCGCAAACAGCCCTACGGCCCGCGAATCGTAAATCTCCATCCATGCGAGAATCGTTACAGCTTCGCCCCACCCCGACGCAAATCATAAACATGCGTTAAGTGTCGGAATTTCCCACATTCTGGCTATTGGCCAGCGCCGCAACGGTGATCGGCTTATAGGGCGCCCGAGGCCGAAAACTGCCAACTTCCGGCACAGCGGTACCGCGGGTTTCAGCGATGATAGCCGCCACCATCGGCCCACAGACCCGGCCCTGACACGGCCCCATACCGCAGCGCAGATAGGCCTTGGCCTGATTGGGGCCGGTCGCGCCAATCGCGGCAGCCCAGCGGAGCGCGCCTGCCGTTACTTCTTCACATCGGCAGATCACCGTCGCCTCATCAGGCGGGGCCAGGATTTCGGGCGCAGGGCGATAAAGCGCATCAAGAAATGGCCGCAAGGCGCGTGCCTTGGCCTGGGCCGTGAACCACGCGACGGCGCGCGTATCACGTTCCGCTGATGCCATGCGCCCGATCCGCGTGGCGGCATCCAAGGCGGCCAGCCTGCCGGCCGCCACCGCGGCTTCCCAGCCGGCAATCAGCGCGCCATCCCCGGCCACGGCAATGCGCGGATGGGAGGATGCGCCAAACCTATCCAGGCGTGGGCGCCAGCAGAGTTGCGCCATATCCCAAACATGATCGAGCCCGATCGCCATGGAAATATGCGTCGAAGGGATCACCCCTTCATGCAGCAACAGGGTCTCACAGGGCTCCGCCCCGCCGGCGTAACGCAGCCGCTGCACATGTTCAGCCCCTTCCGCGCGCAAATCGCGCGCGCCGGAAATTACGCGCATACCGGCACGGCGGGCATTCAGGATCAGGCCAAGCCCTTTCGCCAATTGGGCGAAACCCGTTTTGAAGCCGCCGCTTGTCAATGCGGTCTGGATCAGCGGCTGGCGGCGCGTTTCAACCAAGACAGGCATCACCCCGGCACGGATCAATTGATTGGCCAGCAGCCACATCAAAGGCCCCTGCCCCGCCAGCACAACCCGCCCCTTCGGCACAAAGCCGCCGGTCTTCAACATGATCTGCGCCGCGCCCGCACTCATCACCCCCGGCAAGGTCCAGCCAGGAATAGGAACGGGTCTTTCCTGCGCCCCGGTGGCCAGCAAAACACGCCGGGCAGTGACCTCACTGCTTTGCCCCTGGGTAGCGAGCGACAAAACGCCTTCATCGGGATCGAGCATCCAGAGTGTGGTGCCTGGCCGATACTCAATATCCAGATCCCGGAAGGCCTTGATGAGGGCAAGCCCGGGCGCGAGATCCCCGGCCAAGGCCGGATCGGCGGCGGCGGCTTCAGCGGCGCGAAATACCTGCCCGCCCGGTGCGGGGTTTTCATCCACCACCAATACGGAAAGCCCCAAGCCCCGCGCTTCAAGGGCGGCCGCCATACCGGCTGGCCCGGCGCCGATAATCGCAAGGTCATAGGCCGGCGCCACACTCATTTTTGCGGCTCCCGCGCGCCGTGCTGGCGGGCGATGTGCATCCCGGGCGCGACCACCACCATGCAGGCTTGGCGGTTCGGCACGCCATCAATCTCGGCCAGACAATCGAAGCAAATCCCCATCATGCACCAGGGCAAGCGCTGCGCACCGGAAATGGCCGTTTCCCGTATCGCTGGCAGGCCCGCCAGCAAGACCGCGGCCGCAGCGCTGCTCCCCTCTGGCACCATCAGGCTGCGGCCTTCCACAAAAACCTGGATGGTTTCAGCGCGATGCTCTGGCCGGGCGCGAAACATCAAAAACGCCCCGCCGAAAACGAAGAAAGAAAGGGGTCAAGCGCACCGCGTGCAATCATGGGCGCGAGTAACCTGGCATGGGCGCCTGCCAGCGTGACGCCGGAATGGCAATTGGCGGTAAAGGCCCCAGGCAGGCTTTCCGATTGATCATAAATCGGCAGCCCATCCGGTGACATCACGCGCAGCGCAGACCAGGCACGCACCACATTCAGCTTGCCAATCCAGGGAAAACTGAGCGCCGCGCGATGCGCGATTTCCGCCATGACAGGTTGGGTCTGGCGTGTATCGAAGCCCACTTCTTCGACACTATCGCCCAGCATGATGCTGCCTTCCCCGGTTTGCCGGATGGTGGTGGTTGGCATGGGCAAGACATTGCGCGCGCGTTCCGTCACCAATACCTGGCCGCGCTGCGGGCGCACCGGCGCCTTGAGCCCGAAATGCGGCGCGAGCGTTGCATTGCCAAGCCCCGCCGCCAGCACCGCGCGTTCTGCCTGGATGGGGCCCAGCGAGGTTTCAAGCAGAAAATGACGCGGCGCCGTGGCAATGCCGTTGATTTTCAGGTTGGGCAAATAGACCCCGCCCATGGCGGTAAAGCCCTGATGCAAGCTCCGCAACAATGCGAGCGGACTGACATGACCATCATAGGGCGTGAAAGAAGCACCAACCACGGCCGGCCCAAGCCCGGGCAACATGTCGCGCGCTTCCCGTGCATCCAGCATGCGATAATCAAAGCCGTAATTGCCCGCTTCGCGCTTCATCTGTTCCATGCGCGCCGCACGGTCAGACATTTCAGCGTCTGACAGGCAAAGATGCACCCCGCCGGGCTGTGCTAGCGCCAGGGATTGGCCAGTCTGCTGCGTCAGATCGCGGGCAAACTCGGCCCAGTTTTCCGCTGACTGCCGTGTCCAACGTTGATACCAAGGGGCACCCAGCCCCTTGGATTGCACCCAAACCAGGCCGAAATTGCCCCGGCTGGCACGATAGGCAGCGTCACCCTCATCCAGCAGGGCGACTGAAAGCCCTTCACGCTTCAAGCCCCAGGCAATCGCGGCCCCGACCAGGCCGCCACCAATCACCATGGCATCGAAGCGTCTTTGCGTCATAACCCCAGCATGCCTAAGGGTTGGGGGTTAAGAAAGAATGGGCCTTCAGCGGCCCCCGCCCACATGGAGACAGGCGGCCGTAACATAGGAAGCCGCGTCGGAGGCCAGGAACAGGATG
>JBDKIR010000134.1:0-8858 GCA_039797035.1 Pseudomonadota bacterium
GGAGAGGGTGCGCTACCCGCAGCCATGACCGAGCGCTTCATTGCATTGGGGCGTTATGCGGTTGGAACCGGGGCGCAGGGTATTCTTTTTACGTGCAGCGCCTTTGGTCCCTGCATTGAAGCCTGTGCCGAAGATCTTACGCCCATCCCAGTTCTGAAGCCGAATGAAGCCATGATTGCTGAGGCCTGTGCTGCGAGTGGCCGTATTGGCTTGCTCGCAACTTTTGCTGGTACACTCAATACGATGCCAGGCGAATTTCCTGTTGATGCAGACGTGAAGCCCGTATTGGTCGAAGGGGCCTTTGATGCCCTACTTGCGGGTGATTCGGCGGAACATGATCGGCTTGTTCTGGCCACTGCCGAGGCCATGAAAGACTGTAATGTCCTCGCTTTGGCGCAGTTCAGCCTTTCGCGGGTTGCGCCACTCCTGGGGGCACGGGTTGGCAAGCCCGTCTTTAGCACACCATCGAGTGCTGTGCGGGAACTGCGGCGACGATTGGTAAGAAACTAGGCGGCGGATGACATGATGCTAATGCTCATGAGGAGAGCGTGATGTATTAGCCCCCTCATGGCACCACAATAGTGGCTCAACTTTAGGGGGCTAAGACAATCAGTTTAGCCATTTATGCGGGCTCTATCTTGCGGCCTCCCCTGCAAGGTGATTAGGCTCGTGAATAAGCGAACCAAGCAGGAGAATGAAATGACCACAACAGATCGCCGTTCCCTTTTCGCTCTTGCAGCCACGATGGCGGCGGGCGCAACATTGTCACCACAGGCAAGGCCGTTGGATCAGGTGCTTTCCTCCAAGCGGCTGCGCGCGGGCATCAACCCAACCCTGCCCCCCTTCGGCACCTTCAATGAACGCAATCAAATTGACGGGTTCGATGCCGATATCGCCCGCGAAATCGCGCGGCGCATGAATTTGGAGCTTGAAATTATTCAGGTGGGCAGCCCGGATCGCATTCCCTTCCTGCAATCCGACCGCATTGACATTGTGCTAGGTGCCATCACCCGCACCGTCGAACGCGCTTTGGTGATTGACTATACCCAGCCGCTACATACGCAATCCATGGTGGTGCTGACCAAATCCTCTGGCACCGCGGTGCCGATCGAAAAACCCGCAGACCTTAATAACCGTCAGGTGCGGATGGTTCAGGTGCGCGGCACGGTTGGCGTGCCCTGGCTGCAGGCGAATGCGGCGCAGGCGCAGGTGACACTTCTGGACAATTACCCGGATTGCTTCCGCGCCATGGCGCAGGGGCGAGCGGATGCCATGGTGGATGTGGCAGAGTCAGTCGTGATCCCGATGCGTAACTTCCAAGGGGTGCCGTGGAAGATTCTGGACGATGTTCTGGCCAGTTTCTGGGTTGGTATTGGGGTGCAAAAGGGTAATACCGCACTGCGTGACGTGCTGAACGTGGTTCTGTTCGAAATGCATCGCTCCAACTTCGTCAATCAAACCTGGGAAAAGTGGTTTGGCGTACCGATGACAACACGCATTCCCTTCAACCCGATGTTCTGAGATGAACCTGCAATACGGGCAGGTTTTGCAATACCTGCCCGACTTTTTGCTGGGTGCGGGCATGGCGCTGTGGATTGCAGCGCTTGCCTTTGCCGGTGGGGTGCTGATTGGGCTTATTGGGGCTGCGGTACTCACGCAAGGACCGCGGTGGATGCGCGTGCCTGTGCTTGGATACGTACGCTTCTTCACCTATACGCCGCAGCTTGTACAGATATTTTTTCTGTTTTTCGCACTACCGGAATTTGGCATCCTCCTCTCCCCCATCGCCGCCGTTTTGATCGGCATGACCTTGAATGCTGGGGCATATCTGACCGAGATCGAGCGCGCGGGCTTTTCCTCGATTCCACAGGCAGAATTGGATGCCGCGGAAACGCTTGGCTTTTCCCGGGTACAGACCGTTTGGCACGTGATCGCGCCACATGTCGTGCGTACGCTCTACCCGTCTCTTTCCAATCACTACATCATCATGACGCTTGGCACCTCCATGGCAGCAATATTTGGGGTGGAGGAACTCACGGGTCGCGCGCTTAACGCCAATGCAATTTCTTTCCGGTCGGTCGAGATCTTTTCCATAACAGCTGGTATCTACATTGTGCTGACCATTATCGCTTCCGTATTGCTTTGGTTGCTTGGCCGGTGGTTATTCCGCGTCAAGGCAAGGGCCTTCTGACCTATGTCCGCTTGGCAGATTCTAGCGAATGAGGCACCCCGCTTCTTCACCTGGTGGAATATACTCTTCCTTGGGCAGGCGTTGCTGAATACGCTGATCGCCTCAGTCATTGGCTGTGGGCTTGGCTATGCCCTGGGTTTCGTGCTCGCGACACTGCGCCTGCCGCAGGTGGTGCCCTTCGCACCAATACGCAGCCTGGCCATATTATGGGTGGAACTCTTCCGCCGTGTCCCGTTTCTGGTGCTGCTATTGCTGGTTTTCTTCCTGGGCCAGGCGCTGCGGCTGGAAGCGCCGCTCTGGGCAGTGGCCATTACCGCAGTCGCCATCCGCATGAGTGCCTTGGCAGCGGAGAATATCCGCGCGGGCTATGACAGTGTGCGCCCGCAGCAATGGGAAGCGGCGCTAACGATGAACCTGCCGGCATTAACGGCACTGCGCCGCGTTGTGCTCCCTCAATCCTGGCGCGTGATTCTGCCGCCTTCCATTGTGCATGTGCTCAGCATGGTGAAGGAAACCTCGCTGGTGTCGCAGATTGGCTTCATTGAAATCACCTTTGCGGCAAAAATGCTGACGCAGCGCGGCTTCAGCGCCATGATCACCTATGGCACGGCGCTCATCCTATACTTCCTTGTCTCCTGGGCCTTGGCGTCCTTGGCGCGGGCAGCAGAACGCCGCCTGACGACGCGACAGGATTTTACAATCCCGACGCCTTGAGTGCGGCCATCAGCGCCGCCGCATCCGCCGCATCCACGGGCGGTTGCGGTAGCCGGACAGTGGCATCGGCGATGATGCCCATCTCCCGCAGGCACCATTTGAGGCGCGCTGTCGCACGCCCACCGGGCGGGGCGCCGTAAATCGCCTCGGCCAATGGTTCCAGTTTTTCATGTAGCGCGCGTGCGCTGGGCAAATCATTCGCACGCACAGCCGCATCCAATGCTACGATTTCATCGGGCATAATATCCGCGAGTGAAACAAGGCTGCCATCGCTGCCATGCACCATGCAGGCCAGCAGATGTTCATCTCCACTCGCGCAAACCGCAACATCAGGGCGCAGGCGTTTCACTTGCCGGCGCAGCGCGTCATAGCCATCCACCTCCCAGCCGCCTTCCTTGATGCCAACGACGGTATCGATTTTCAGCAATTCCGCCATGGTTTCCGGCGAAAAGCCCATGCGCCCGGCGGCGTGATGCGCCTGGAACAGAAACAACGGCATGCCCGGCACGGCATCCGCGATGGCGCGGTGATGCAGCACGGCCATGGCGGTTGTATGCGCCAACGCAAAAGCATTGGGCAGGAATACCATGATGGCATCGGCACCTGCGGCGCGCGCTTCCCGCGCCTCTTCTGCCGCTTCCAGTGAGGATTCCGCGTTTACACCGGCCACGATCAACCGCGTTGCATCCAATGTTGCGCGCGTCACTTCCACGGCGCGGCGCTTCTCGGCGCGGGTAATCACGTAATTTTCCCCGGCATGACCATTGATCAGAACGCCACGGATGCCAGGGCGCATCACGCAATGCGCGGTATGGGCAGCATAGCCATCCCAATCCGGCGCAAAATCCGCGCGCATCGGCAGCACGGTGGAAGGGTAGATGCCGTGAAAGCGCGTGTTGCTCATGCGGAATTGCTCCGTTGGTGAAGAAGCCGATCTATGGGAAATAATGGTAGCTCCGGCGCCTCGCCCAATATCGCCTGCGCCAGGATGCGGCCCATATAGGGGCCGCTCGTATAACCCGAATGCACGCTGCCAATGATCCAGGCATCATCAATCCCGGGGATGGGGCCGATGGCGGGCAGCGCATCCGCCGTTTCTGCTTCCAGCCCAAGCCAGGATCGTACGACGCGCGCGTTGCGCAAGGCAGGCACGGTATGCGCCGCAAGCCGCACATTGCCGAGGAAATTTTCTGGCCGCACCGCGACGCCACCGCGCGCACGATCACCAATGCCTTGCCAACCACCACCGATCAGTACCGTCCCATTGGCGTATTGCTTAAGACTCAAAAGGCCAGACGCAACGCCAAGCACAGTCTGCATCACGGGTGGCATGCGTTCTGTCACCACCAATTGATTGATCAGCACCTTGATCGGCAGCATCACGCCAAGCCAAGCGGCCATGTCCTGCAACCAAACACCGCCGGCCAGCACCACGCGTTGCGCCGCAATCGCACCCGCTGCGGTATCCAGTACAAAGCGGCCATCAATGCCGCGCACCGGCGTGGCTTCCATCAACGTCACGCCAGCTTCCTGCAGGGCCGCACGAAAGGCGCGCCCGGTTAGATAGGCCGAGGCAAAGCCATCGATCGGGCAATGGCCAGCAAGCTTCACGCCATCCGCCAGGCCTGGTTCAATCGCCTGGGCAGCGCGGCCATCAATCAATTCAATCGGCGCGCCGGCTTCGCGGCGAATGCGCGCGCGTTCTTCCAGCATTGCCGCTTCCTTATCGGTGAAGGCAACCGAAAGACCTGGGCAGGAAGTGGCGAGCACATCACCACCAGCGCACCAGGCGGGCATGGTCATCCACATTTCATGCGCATGCAGCGCATAAGGGATCAGCGCCGCGCGGGTCATCTGCATCGTGAGCGTGCCGGCATTCACGCCAGAGGCTTCGCGGCAGATTTCTCCGCGATCAAGCAATACAACACGCATGCCGCCACGGGCCAGGAATAGCGCCGTCGCGCACCCCATGACGCCAGCGCCAATCACGGCAATGTCAAAGCGTGATGTCATATTGGCGCCGGTGCCGGCACGGGAATATCGGCGTAATCGAAATCTCCCAGGATGGCTTCCATCGGTACTGGGCGTAGTGGAATGCGCCCGGTGCTGAAGCCAATATCCGCCACGCTGACGTCCCGCGCCTTGGCAAGTAGCGCGCCGGCCGCCTCGCCACACATGCGCCCTTGGCAGGGCCCCATACCGCAGCGGGTGAAATGCTTCAGTTGGTTGATCGTATTGGCGCCGGCGGCGGCGGCGTTTTCGATTGCGTTGCGCGTTACACCTTCGCAGCGGCAGATGATTGTCTCGGCAGGGATTGCCTCGATCATCGCTGGGCGCAACGCCATCATTCGCGCCATGGCAGCACCTGTGCGTCGCGCGTGGGCCAGGGCTGCGTCCGATTGCACCCGGTGCTGCGCCTTAAAGCCCAGATCATGAAGCGCCGTACGTGCAGCAAGGCGGCCCGCTGCCGGCGCGGCTGCTGCGCCGCGCACGCCCGCACCATCTCCTGCGGCGTAAAGGAAAGGCACGCTGGTCCGTTGCGCGACATCCAGCACAGGCACCCAGCCGCCATCCTCTGGCCGATGCACGTGCCGCGCGCGATAGGTGCGGCTTGCTTCGGTGGCCGGGACCAAACCATGACCGATGCAAAGCGCATCGGCTTCAAATACGCGATCACCTACGCGCACCGACCCAAGAACCTTAGCGCCTTCCGCAGCCGTTACCTGCGCGCCCAGAAGCACTGGCACACGCGCTGCAAGCAGCTTGGCACGCCAAGCCATACCCTGCGCCAATAAATCTGGCCGCGCGGTGAGTGCCGGCAGCGCGCGCAGCCATTCCCCCGGCGTCGCCGCATCAACTACAGCGGCAACAGAACCACCGCCTGCCAGTAGCTTAGCTGCGACCGCATAAAGCAACGGCCCCGCACCCGCGACGACCACACGTTGGCCAGGCAATATGCCCTGTGCTTTCAACAGGATGGTCGCAGCAGCCAAGCCAATGACGCCCGGCAGCGTCCAGCCCGGAAAGGGAATGATCCGTTCATGCGTGCCGCAGCAGAGAATGAGTGCGCGCGCCTGGACCGTAAAAGGCACGCCATCCGCACCCAGCGCTGAAAGGCTGAAGGGAGCATCCGGCTGACCTGCCGGAACCAGGGGCCCACCGCCTAATCCCCAGACACGACAACCAGTACGGATATCAGCGCCACTCGCGGCCAATGCGGCCCGCAGCGCATCGCCTTCCTGTCGGTCGCGGTCCGGCTTCATCGCAAAGCCGGCAGGTGGTGCACGATACACTTGGCCGCCCGGCAAGGGCGATTCTTCCAGCAGCACGACCCGCGCCCCGCCCTTCGCGGCTTCGGTCGCCGCCGCCATGCCGGCAGGGCCGCCGCCCAACACTGCAATGTCGAAGATCATGCGGAGGTGACCTGCTGGCCGGCCACAACCGGTGTGAGGCAGCCTTGCACCAAGCGCCCATCAACGCGCAATAGGCATTGCTGGCACACACCCATCATGCAGAATGCGGTGCGCGGGCGTGCGGGGTCCTCTCCTTCCCCGAAGCGCCAATGGCCGGCGGCAATCAGCGCGGCAGCCAGGCTTTCCCCTGGATGCGCCCTTATGGGGACGCCCCCTAGGGTTATGGTGACGGACTCCGGACGCATGACGTTGACGATGCGCAGCTTCATGCTCTCGATAATAGGTCAGTGCGAGCGGTGCGCAACTATGGCATTGGCTTGACGCGATGCGCGGAAAGCTTCGACTATGGTGGCCGTTCAGCATTCGGGGCGCATGGGTTTGGCATTCCTGTCTATCCAAGGGTTGACTGTTTCGTATGGAGGCAAGGCCGATGTGCTGCGCGACATCGCGCTTGATGTCGACCGCGGCGAGGTTATTGGGCTGATCGGCCCATCCGGTTCCGGAAAATCCACCATTCTGCGGACGCTGGTTGGGTTACTGAAGCCGCGTACCGGCAAAGTGACGCTGGATGGCCAGCCGGTGGATTACACAAGCCGCGCCAGCCTGCGGGCGGCGCGCGATCGCTTCGCCATCGTGTTTCAACAATACAACCTGTTCCAGAATATGACGGCGCTGCGCAATGTCGCCATCGCACCCACGCTCGTGAAAAAACGCGCGAAGAATGAGGTGGAGGATGAGGCGCGCTTGCTGCTCGCCCGTGTTGGCCTTGCCGAGAAGGTGAACGCCTATCCTGATGAGCTTTCCGGTGGCCAGCAGCAGCGCGTGGCCATCGCGCGCGCCTTGGCGCTGAAGCCCGATATTCTTTTGCTGGATGAGGTGACTGCCGCCCTGGATCCCGAACTGGTGGGCGAGGTGCTGGATACCATCCGTGCGTTGCAGCGTGATGGCATGACCATGCTGATCGTGAGCCATGAGATGGCGTTCATCCGGGAGGTCGCGAGCCGCGTGGTCTTCCTGGATCAGGGATGCATCATCGAAACAGGCCCACCAGCGCAGATATTCGATCATCCACGCAGTCCACGCTTGAAGGAATTCACTTCGCGCATCCTGCGCCACTGACGTTGTAGCAGAAGAGCGCGAAAGAAGAAGACTAGCGTCTTGTTGGCCCCCCTTTTGAAGGCAGTGCCGCCGTTGCAGCCCCGGCCGTCTAGCTTCCCATTTTATGCACCGCTAATTTGATGAATTTCAGATATTATTTCGGAAACTGGTGGCCGTATTCGTCGGGCTTGGTGTGGCCTTACGTTGGAGCACTGCCGGAGACATTGAGCAATCACCGTCTGCGCCTGACGAGTACGGTCAAACCAATCGCCATTTAGTACCTTCCAGCTGTGTTTGTAGTCGCTATGTAGGGGTAATGGGTTTTATCGAGCAACAGCGCTCCACCCGCAAAAGCCCCAGCTGGGCCAATTGGCAAGACGCCCCTAAAACCATCAGACCTCGAAGCAAGGCCGCAAAAAATAGCAACGCGCGCGCGAAAGGCCCAGGAAAAAGGCCGTCAGCTTACCGAAAAAGACCCGTTGCTGACCTGGCTTGACTGGGTCCGCTGTCCAGCCCCCTTTTTATGTGCCAGTGATTTGTGGGTTGTCTTAGATTGTTTCGGGTGTTGGCGGCTGCATTCGCAGGGCCGAGACAGATGCAAACGCAAATCCAAGAAGGGCAGTAACCTGATTTTTCAGGCAATTCTTTTCGCTGGAACAGATCGCGCGCCATGCGTCACCGGACATTAAGGAGGGCAGTGAATTTCAGTTAGTCTAAAGCGCGAAACGGCACCAGCACACCCCCAATGGGGAAGCTGAGGCACCCCACAGTCGTTACCATAGCCTTCAGGATCCGGTCGGAGCGGGAAAAGAGCAGAACATGAGCATGGGGCGGAAGGGTAGAATTGGTTGCTAACGCGCCCTTGGATTGTTACTTTATAACATGGCTAGAAAATCAGCGTTCGCTCCGACGACAAGACGACGCCCCGGTCGCCCGTCTCTCTACACGCCAGTGGTCGGGCAGCAACTTATAGAAGCCATGGCGACAGGCCTGAGCTTAGAAGCTGCAGCAGCCCAAATCGGCCTCAGCCCCCGCGTAGTCTTTGATTGGCAACAAAGGCACCCCGAATTTCTGCAGGCCGTGCAGGAAGGCCGACAGAGGGCCCTGCTGTTCTGGGAGCGCCGTGCCATTGCATTGGCAGAAGGTGCTCCGGGTAATAGCGCACTGGTCGTTCTCGCCCTTAAGAACCGCTCCCGTGCGGCTTCCGGCTGGCATGATGCCCAACGCCTTGAACATACGGGCACAGATGGCGGTCCCGTTCAGGTACAGCCGGTGGTTACCCAAATTGATGCTACAAAGCTCACGCAGGAGCAGCGCGACGCGCTTCGGGCAGCTATTCTTTCAGCAAGAACAACAACATCCGCCTGAGTAGGTCACGAACCAGAATTTTGATGTAACTGCGCGCGTCGTGCTACCCAGGTGCTACCCAGCCCAAGACAACG
>JBDKIR010000135.1:0-4015 GCA_039797035.1 Pseudomonadota bacterium
CAACACACCCACCAATAGCGTCAATCAATTGGCCATCACCGCGAGTACCGCCGGTGCCGCGCCAAGCCTTGCCGCGACGGGCAATGATGTGAATATTCCCGTGATCATTGCTGCGAAGAATATCGCCCCGGTGCGCATGAATAGCCGCGGCAATATCGCGCTTGAAGTCAATGCCGTGGCTATGCCGGTGAATTATGTGCGGATCAATGGCGCTGGCGGTGGCGCGCCGCCGCAAGTCACCGCGCAAGGCGCTGATGCGAATGTCTCCCTGCTGTTGCTCGGCAAGGGCACCGGCGCGGTGCAGGCGGGATCACCGCTGCAATTGCCATCCTATACGGTTGCAGCACTTCCGGCTGCCGCCAGCTATCCGCGCTGCCTGATTTACGTGGCGGATGGGGCGACCAATAAGCGCTTCGCGGTCAGCGATGGCACCAATTGGCGCTGGCCCGATGGCGCGGTGGTTGCCTGATCCGCATCCCCTTGGACGCGGCGCGGGGCGCGTCACGAAAGCGCCTCGCCCGCAATTTTCATAGGAAGAAAAGCATGACGAGCTTGACCGATTACGCGAAGAACCTGCTCGCCCGTTCCCTGGTGGGGCGGCGCCCTGCCCTGCCCAGCGCGGCCTATGCCGCCTTGGGCACGGGTGGGTCCGACGCCACAGGGGTGATTGGGGAGCCGACAGGCAGCGGCTATGCGCGCCAGCTTGTATCCTTCACCGGAACGGGGACGCAGACCAATGCGGCTGTCATCCGGTTCAATTTTACCAGCGGCCCAGGCACGCTGACGCATATCGGGCTTTTTGACGCCGCCAGCGCGGGCAATGCCTTGAGTTGGGCGCCACTCGCCACCCCGGTCACGCTCACTGTGGCGGGCAGTATTTCCATCCCCATCCAAAGCCTGTCAGTGCTGCCGGATTGACGACCGCTTAGAGCAGATCACGTTCAGACGGAATCATCTGAACGGGTGAAGATGCTCGAAAAACAACGAACTAGAGCGGGCCGCGTGAAGCCATGTGAACGCAACACGACCTAGGGGAAACGCTCCGCCAGAGCAGCCCGCACAGCGGCTATTACGCCGGCCCAATCACCAGGGCTTTCCTGCCGGAACAGGCGCAGATTGGGATACCAAGGCGTATCCTCGCGTCCCATCAGCCAGCGCCAATCCGGGTTGAAGGGCAGCATCACCCAGCATGCGCGGCCCATATTGCCGGCCAAATGCGCAAGGCTTGTATCCACCGAGATGATAAGATCCATCTCGGCCACCAACGCAGCGGTATCCTCAAAATCCACGATTTCGTCGTCAAATACGCGCAGCTGCACCGCGCCCTGCAACGCGGCTTTGTCCGCTTCAGGCAAGGCCTTCTGAATGCCGAACCACGCCGCGCGCGGATCGCACAACGCCAAGGCGTCCGACAGGGTCAAAGAACGGTTTCGATCATTCGCATGGCCAGCACTGCCCCGCCAGGAAAGCCCCACGCGGGGCAGTCTTGCCGGGCCCAAGCGCGCAGCCCAAGCCGCGCGACGGGTAGCTTCGGCTTCCCATCGCGGTGGCGGGGGGATGGCATCCAGCCGGGTTCCCAAGGCCTGCGGCAGGCTCATCAAAGGGCATTGCAGCACTGCAACTGCCGGCGGGCTTTCCACCACGGGCACATCCGGCAAAACCCGCCTTACCAGCGGCGCCAATGCCGGCTGCACCATCAGGGACAAGACCGCGCCTTTGGCCTGCACCAGCGGCACATAGCGAAGGAATTGCAGCGTATCCCCAAAGCCCTGTTCCCAATGCAGCAGCAGTTCCTGGCCCGCGATCTCCTGCTGGCCGGTCCAGAGAGGTAACCCGAAATCAGTGTGGCCTACAGGTATTTTCTTGCGTTTACGTGCCTCATAAAGTGTCCAGCCTGTCGCCATATCCCCCAGCAACAGGCAGGTCAGGGCCTTGTTGAATTGGGCTTCCGCCATATCCGGCGCCAAACGCAAGGCACGGTCATAGCATTGCCGCGCCGCCGCATGGTTTCCTAAAGCGGCCTCCGCCAGGCCAAGATCATTCCAGGCAACGACATGTTCTGGTGCCGCCTCAAGCGTGCGGCGATAAGCGGCGGCGGCTTGCGCATAAGCACCGCGCTTCCAAAGCAGTCCACCTGCATTGTAGTGGGCCGCGGCATTCCCCGGGTCGAGCAGCGCCGCCCGGCGATAGCTTTCAAGGGCGGCATCCTCCTGCTCCAAGCCCAGTTGCGCCAAGCCCTGATTGTTCCAGGCTTCCGCAAAATCGGGCGCCAGGCGGATGGCTTGGCCCGCCGCATCCAGCGCGGCCTGGTAATCCTGCATATCGAGCAAAATAGCGGCGCGATTGCTATGCGCCGGGGGGAAGCGGGGATTGAGCGCAATGGCCTGATCCAAGGACGCCAGGGCGGCGCCGGGATCACCCATTTTTTTGTAAAGCAGTCCCTTATTCAAAAACCCGCCAAAAAACGCCGGGCGCGCGGCCAGGGCTGCGTCAAAATCCTGCATGGCCTCAGCCAAGGCGCCGGCTTCCATGCGCGCCACGCCACGGTCATTCAAGTAATCGGCATGGCCAGGTTCCAAGGCGATGGCGCGACTGAACGCCGTGACGGCTTCCGCCTGCCGTCCCAGTGCTTGCAGGCTTTTGCCCAGGCCATGAAAAACCGGATGGGCGCGCGGGTCCAGGCGAGCCGCCTTCTGAAAGGCCTCTACCGCATCGCGCCATTGGTTCGCCTGGAAACAGGCATAGCCGAGCGTGGCCGCCAGCATGGCATTGCGCGGATCAGCCTGGGCGGCTTTTTTAAGCCATCGCAGGGCTTCGGGCATTTGCTGGCGCTGCAGGCAGATGACGCCAAGCATATGCAAAGCGCCCGGATGGCGCGGCGCAGCGCGCAACAGCGCTTCAGCGCCCGCCTGTGCGGCATCCAGCCTTCCCTGCTGCAAGGCGATTTGCGCCTGCCCCCAAAGGGCGCCCGGTGGCATCATGGCACAGCCCTTCGTCGCAGGACGCACCGCGCCGGAGGAGGCATCAGCTTCCCGCTGATTGGCTCCGCAATTCCCGGGCGCGCATCAGCACTTTGTCTTCCAATTCCGCCGCGGTGGAGCTGCTGACCGGGGCATCCACCCAGCCGCCTGCGCCACGCACCTGCCGGAACAGGGAAATGCGGACCCCGTCGGAGCGCAATTGCCGCCCGAGCACATAGGCCGTGGCCTTGAAGCGTTCATTGCTGACACCGCCAGGCGCGTGCCAATCCGTGATGATCACCCCGCCGAAGGGGTCAACCGAGGACAAGGGCATGAAGGACAGCGTATCGAGCGTGGCGCGCCAGAGATAGGCATTCACGCCCAGGCCACCACCGCCCCGGCCATCTTCACCGCGGCTTTTTTCGTTATCACCAAACAAGGTTATACCACCGGAGGTCCCTGCCCCGGATGTCGCGCGCAGCAGCTGTTCCCGGCGGCTGCCGGTATTGTATTCATCGCGCTCCACCTCTCGGATATTCGAAGCTGCGTCCCCGCTACAAGCGCCAAGCGCCAAGGCGGCAAAACAAACAGCCAGAACGGATAAGGGGGCAAAGCGGATGTTCGAACGGTTCATAACGGTCTTCTAGCCCAGATTGTCCTGCCCTGAAAAGTGAAAGGGCGGCAGGGTTTCCCCCACCGCCCTTTTGCCGAATGATCCAGAGATCAGAAGGCGACGCGCACCCCGGCCACGAGGACCTGGATGTTGCGGGTATTGTCGCCCGCACCGAACTCAGCCAGCTTCGTGCCGGTCGCCGCAGGGGTACCGAAAGGCACATTCTTGTCTTCGATCTGGTTCCAGTTCGCAAACAAGGTCATGCCCGGCGCCATAACGTACTGGGCACCGATGCCGAGGTAGGTCTGCGTACGATCTTCGACCGCAGCGCCGTTATCCTGCGTGCCAGAACCGTACATCACACCCAAACCAAGCGCTCCGATGGTGTAGGTACCGCCGATGACCCAATGCTTGCTGCCATCGAGGCCCTTCGCCAAAGCGG
>JBDKIR010000136.1:0-7080 GCA_039797035.1 Pseudomonadota bacterium
CGTGGATGGGATCATGGGGTTGGATACCTACTAGCGGCCCACAGGCAGCAAGACGGCGATTGTCCTGGCCCGGCAAGATGTGTTCAATGGCGTCAACCAAATACCGGGGAAACGCCATGAATCGTCGTTCTTTGCTGCTCGCAACACCTGCCCTTTTGGGTAGTGCCAGCCTCGCTCAGGCGCAGGCCTCTTGGCCCAATCGCAATATGCGCATGGTGATCCCTTGGCCACCCGGCCAGGCGACAGATATCATCGGGCGCATCATTGCCCAGCGCTTGAGCGAAACGCTCGGCCACACCGTGGTGCCAGATAACCGGCCCGGCGCAGGCGGGCAGATCGGCACTGATGCGGTGGCGAAGGCCGCGCCGGATGGCTACACCATGCTCTCCGCGTCCAATGGCCCGATCACCTTCGGCCCCTTGGTCACCCGTACCCCTTATGATGTTGAACGCGAATTGCAGCCGGTCGCGATGTTTGGCATCGCGCCGTACCTGTTATTGGTGAAGCCCAATTTCCCGGCCCAGGATGCCGCCGGCTTCCTCCGGCTGCTGCGGGCCAATCCGGGCAAATACACCTATAACTCCTCAGGCGTCGGTGGCGCGCAGCATCTGCTCACCGCCGTCTTCAATGCCAAGGCCGGTATTGATGCCCTGCATGTGCCCTTCCAAGGCAGCGGCCCGGCCTTGGCGGCCCTGCTCGGCGGCCAGGTGGATTACGGCATTGATACCCCTGCCGCCGCCTGGCGCCTGGTGCGTGATGGGCAATTGCGCGCCCTTGGCATCACCACGGCCAAAGCATCGGCGCTGGTGCCAGGCATTCCGCCCATCGCGGAAGTGACCGATTTGAAGGATTATGATCTGGGCGGCTGGAATGGCCTGATGGTACCTGCGGGCACACCCCGCCCGATTGTGGACCGGCTCTATCAGGAAGTGCGCACCGGCCTCGCCCTGCCCGAAATCCGCGATCGCTTCGGGTCGATCGGCATGGAAGTTGGCGTGCTGGGGCCGGATGAATTCCTCGCGCATATGCGTAGCCTTTGGAATCTTTTCCGTCCCCTCATCGCGCAACTCGGCATCAAGGCCGAATAAACCCAACCAAAAACAATGGGAGACGCATCATGAACCATAATATCGGGCGTCGGGCTCTACTCGGCGCCGCCTCTCTCGCCCCTTTCGCTGCTCAGGCACAATCCGATTGGCCCAATAAGCCGGTTCGTATTGTGGTGCCTTTCCCGCCCGGCCAGGCGGCGGATATCTTCACCCGCGTCATCGCTGATGAGCTTTCCAAGCGCTGGCCACAGCGCGTGGTGGTGGAAAATCGCGCTGGCGGGGCTTCCGTGCCGGGCGTTGAATCTGTCGCCCGCGCCGCGCCTGATGGCTATACGCTGCTGACTGGCACTTCGGGCCCGCTTGGCGTCAACCCTTCCGTCATGCCGCGCCTGCCTTATGATGTGGAAAAGGATTTCGCCTTCATCAGCAATGTGGTGATGGTACCGCTTTTGGTGATTGCGCATCCTTCCGTCACCGAACGCACCATCCAGGAATTGGCCGCCAGCGCCAAAGCTCGTCCTGGGCAGATTGACATGGCCTCTGCCGGCCCGGCCACCAGCCAGCATATGGCGGCTGAATTGCTCATGCTGCGCGCCGGCATTCGCTTCAATATCGTGCATTATCGCGGCAGCGGCCCCGCCATTGCGGATGTCATGGCCGGCAATGTGAAGCTGATGACGGATTCCGTCGCCTCTGCCCTGCCGCATATTCAATCGGGCCGCGTACGCCCGATTGCGCTTTGCAGCGCGCGGCGCGTGCCGCAATTACCCAATGTGCCAACCATCGCGGAAAGCCTGATCCCCGGTTATGAGGCCGCAGGCTGGTCCGGCCTGGTGGCACCGGCGGGGACACCGGCCGAGATCATCAACCGCATCAATGCCGACGTCGTCGCCGTCTTGCGTGACCCCGCCGTGACCAAGAAAATCGAGGATATGGGCGCCGTGGCGGACCCGCTGACGCCGACGCAATTCGGCAATTTCGTCCGCGCTGAAGTCGCCAAATGGCGCGAAGTGGCGCAGGCGGGCAATGTGAAACTGGAAGGCTAAGGCCCGTTCAATGCGCCAGCATGCCGGCGGAAACACCGTGCAGGCAGGCCATGATGAGCGATAGCGGCAAGCGCAGGCGCCACCACCATTCGGGCGCCAGCGCCCCCGCCTGGGCGGCCCGATCCGCCAAGGGTAGCAGCGCGAAAATCACCGCGAGCATGAGCAAGCCCGCCTGGGGCGGCAGCAGCAGCGCCACCCAGGCCGCGAGCATGGGCAATACGGAAAGCACCAGCCAGCGCGTCAGCGCCGCATCGCCTGCCCTATTTGCCGCAAGGCCCCACCAGGCACCGCCGATGAAACTGGCGATCAGGGCGCCATAGGCCGGCCCGGCCTTCAAGGCGAAGGCCGCTGCGGCATCGCCCGCGGCCAGCAATACCGGCATGGCGAGGCTGGGCAGCAGGCCGGCAGCCCCCAGCAACAGGGCTGGGCGTGGAATGGGGTGCTTGGACATGGCGCTGCCCTCTCATAATTTGCCCGTTCAGGACAAGCCCCACCCTGGCGCTGGGCCGCTTGCGGCGCCATCTTCCGCCCATGAACCTGATCTCCCCCGGCCCGGTGCTGTTCATGCCGGAAAAACGCCCCGCGCCCCCGACCACGCGTCGGCTGACCGTGACCGCGCCTTATGAACCGAATGGCGACCAACCGCGCGCCATCGCGGCACTTGTGGGCGGGCTACAGGCGGGTGACCGCGACCAGGTGCTGCTGGGGGTGACGGGTTCGGGCAAGACCTTCACCATGGCCAAGGTGATTGAGGCTGTGCAGCGCCCCACCCTGATCCTGGCGCCGAACAAGACATTGGCCGCGCAGCTTTATGGCGAAATGAAAAGCTTCTTCCCGGAAAACGCGGTGGAATATTTCGTATCCTATTACGACTATTATCAGCCCGAAGCCTATGTACCGCGCACCGATACCTATATCGAAAAAGACGCGCAGATCAACGAACAGATCGACCGCATGCGCCATTCCGCCACCCAGGCGCTGCTCGAACGCAATGATGTCGTGATCGTCGCCTCGGTTTCCTGCATTTACGGTATCGGCTCGGTCGAGACCTATTCGCGCATGGTGGTGAAGCTGGAAGCCGGTGGGCAGATTGACCGCGATGTGCTGGTGAAGGGCCTGGTGGAGCAGCAATATCGCCGCAATGATAATTTCTTCGCCCGCGGCACTTTCCGCATTCGTGGCGAAACCGTGGATTTATGGCCAAGCCATCTGGAAGACCGCGCCTGGCGTGTTTCGCTTTTCGGCGATGAGATCGAGGCGATCCGCGAATTCGATCCGCTGACAGGTGAAATCACTGCCGAGATGGAGCGCGTTTCCATCTACGCCAATAGCCACTATGTGACCCCGCGCCCGACGCTGACCCAGGCCATCACGCGCATCAAGGATGAGCTTAAGGAACACCTGGCGAAGCTGCATGCGGAAGGCAAATTGCTGGAAGCGCAGCGGCTGGAACAGCGCACCACCTTCGATATCGAAATGATGGAAACCACCGGATCCTGCAAAGGGATCGAGAATTACAGCCGTTACCTGACCGGCCGTAATCCCGGCGAACCGCCGCCGACACTTTTCGAATACCTGCCCGAAAACGCGCTGCTGATCGTGGATGAAAGCCATGTCACCGTGCCGCAGATCGGCGGCATGTATCGCGGCGACTATAATCGCAAGACCGTGCTTTCCGAATACGGCTTCCGCCTGCCCAGCTGCACGGATAACCGCCCGCTGAAATTCGAAGAATGGGATACTTATCGCCCGCCATCCATCTTCGTCAGCGCCACCCCCGGCCCTTGGGAGATGGAACGCACCGGCGGCGCCTTTGCCGAACAGGTGATCCGCCCAACCGGCCTGGTTGATCCCGTGACCGAAATCCGCCCGGTGGAAAAGCAGGTGGATGATCTGCTGGCCGAATGCCGGGAAGTTACCAAGCATGGCGGGCGCGTGCTGGTGACCACGCTCACCAAACGCATGGCCGAAGACCTCACTGAATACATGACGGAAGCGGGCATTCGTGTGCGCTATCTGCATTCGGATATCGACACGCTTGAGCGCATCGAAATCATCCGCGATTTGCGCAAGGGCGTGTTTGATGTGCTGGTCGGCATCAATCTGCTGCGCGAAGGTTTGGATATTCCCGAATGCGCGCTGGTCGCGATTCTGGATGCCGATAAGGAAGGGTTTCTGCGCAGTACCACATCACTGATCCAGACCATCGGCCGCGCCGCGCGCAATGTCGATGGCCGCGTCGTGCTTTATGCCGATGTCATGACCGATAGCCTGCGCCGCGCCTTGGAAGAAACTGCGCGCCGGCGTTCCAAACAGGAAGCCTGGAACAAGGAACACGGCATCACGCCGCAAACCATCCGCCGCGATATCTCCTCTGCGCTGCAATCCATCTATGAACAGGATTACGTGACGGTTGACGCGCTGGAAGGTGAAGAAACCGCCGAATTCGTCGGCAAGGACCTGAAGGCCACCATTGCGGAACTTGAACGCAAGATGCGCGCGGCGGCGGCCGATCTGGAATTCGAAACCGCCGCCCGGCTGCGTGATGAGATCAAGCGGCTGGAAAGCCTTGACCTGGGGCTTTCGCCCAATCTGGCCGGCCGTTCCTTGCAGGAAGCCAAGCCCAAGGCCAAAGCAGATTGGAAGCCAAAGCCTATGGGCCCCGTCGGTGGCGGCTATGACCCCAATAAGGCCAAGGGGCGGGGCAAACGGCGCCAAGGCTGATTTTGCCCAGAAAAAAGGCAGCAAAGCCCAAATATTGAGCCAAGCGCCCTCCGCGCCCGCTTTTCAGCCCCCTCACCCCCTGGCTAAGTCTTGCTCCGGCAAGCCCATAGGGCGCAAACACTGGCGCATGGGTCGCAGGGACCGGATGAAAAGGGAGAAGATCAATGGATCATGGCTTAACTCGTCGCGGCGCGCTGATTGCCGGTAGCGCGCTTTTGACCGCCCCTTTGGTCGCCCGCGCGCAGGCGGCACGGCTCCGCTTCACGCTGGATTGGGCCTTCCAGGCGCCGAATGCCTTCGCGCTGCTCGCGCGCGACAAGGGTTATTTCCGCGATGCCGGCATTGATGTGCAGATTGACCGTGGCCAGGGTTCGGGCGGCGTGCCGGTGGCACTTGCTGGCGGGTCCTATGACATGGGCTATGCGGATTTGAACCCGGCCATCAAATTCGTTGCCGAAAACCCGGATCGCGGCATTGTCGCGGTCGCCGTGCTGCATGATCGCAGCCCGCTTTGCGCCATTGTGCGCGCCGATAGCGCCATTCGCACGCCGAAGGACCTGGAAGGCAAGCGCCTGGCCGCGCCGGATTTCGACGCGGGCCGTCAGCTTTTCCCGGCCTTTGCCAAATCCGCCGGCATTGACGCGAGCAAGGTGACCTTCCTGTCGGTCTCTCCTGCCCTGCGTGAACCCATGCTGGTGCGCCGCGAAGCCGATGGCGTGACAGGTTTTGTCACCACCTCTGCGCTCGCCTTGAAGGGCATCGGGCTCGATCACCCGGCGCAGCGGGTCATGATGTATTACGATCATGGCCTCAATCTTTACGGCGGCGCCATCCTGACCACGCGCGCCTTTATTGAACGCAACCCGGCCGTGGTGCGTGGCGCGGTGGCGGCGCTGATGCGCGGCTTCCGCGATACGCTGCGCAATGGCCAGGAAATGCTCGATAATCTGAAGCGCGTGGAACCACTGACGGATGTGGCGCTGGAACGCGAACGCCATGAAATGAATGTCGCGCGCGTCATCATGTCCGATAATGTGCGCGCCAATGGGCTTTCCTCGGTGGATATGGGCCGGCTGCAAACCGGCATTCGCGCTGTGGAAGAAGCCTATAATCTGCAGCCCAAGGTGCAGGCCGCGCAGATCTATACGGCGGATTTCCTGCCCCCCGCTGCCGATCGCGCAGTCTGATCGCCGATCATGGCGCAGGCTTTCGTGGAAATCTCCAATGTCGCCATGCGTTATGGCGGCGTTGAGGGAACACTCGCGCTGAAAGGCACCAGCCTTGCGGTGGCGGAAGGTGAATTCGTCGCCGTGGTCGGGCCATCGGGCTGCGGCAAATCCACGTTGATGCGCCTGGTGACCGGGCTTTGGCCACCAACCGAAGGCCAGGTTTTCGTCGATGGGCGGGAAGTGGATGGCCCGCTTTCCATCGCCGGCATGGCCTTCCAGAACCCCACACTGCTGCCGTGGCGGAATATTCTGGACAATGTGATGCTGCCCTTGGAAGTGGTGCAGCCGCATCGCGGGCAATTGCGCGCCAAACGCGCCGAGTATGAACGCGAGGCGCGCGAATTGCTCGCCCTTGTCGGGTTGGATGGGTTTGAAGCCAAATTTCCCTGGCAGCTTTCGGGGGGGATGCAGCAGCGTGCCTCGCTCTGCCGTGCTTTGATCCATCAGCCGCGCCTGTTGATGTTGGATGAGCCCTTTGGCGCGCTTGATATCTTCACCCGCGAAGATCTTTGGGCCGTGCTGCAAAAACTTTGGTTGGCCCGCCGCCCCACCGTCATTCTGGTGACGCATGATTTGCGCGAAGCCGCTTACCTCGCGGATCGCGTGCTGGTCATGTCATCCCGCCCGGGGCGCATCATTGCGGAACGGCGCGTGGATTTGCCGCGCGAACGCAATATGGAAACCACCTACACCACCGAATTCCAGGATCTGGTGCATGAGCTGCGCGATCGCATCAGCGATGCCCGCGAAGCCGAGGAAATTGCCGATGCCTCGTAAAGCGCTCCGCAGCCCGGAAGCCTTGGCCGCCGCCGCGCGCCAACGCCGCCGGTTGGAAAATGCTCTGCCCTGGCTGGTGATTGCCGGCATGTTCCTGGTCTGGGAAGCGGCCGTCTGGGCCTTCAATATCCAGCCCTTCATCCTGCCTGCACCTTCGGCCATTGCGGCCAGCATGATGAAGTGGTGGCAGCCCTTGCTGGCCAATTCCTGGGCGACCTTGCTCACCACCGTGATTGGCTTTGCCATGGCGATTGT
>JBDKIR010000137.1:0-6057 GCA_039797035.1 Pseudomonadota bacterium
CGGCATCGCATACGGTGCGGACCACGGCCCAATCCAATTCCTCGGTCAGGCCAACCGCTTCGGCGAGGGCCACGAATTCCCCGGGATGGGTCAGGGCATCGCCACCCGTCGCAAAGGGCCGGATCAAGGCTTCATGGTGATGCACCTGCCGATCCCGGAGCGAGACAATGGGCTGAAAGGCCAAGCGGAAGCGCCGATCAGAAATGCTGCGACGCAAATCATTCGCCCTTTGCGTCGCGCTTTCGAGAAAGCCGCTCAACCCCCCGGAAAACCCCGCCTTTTCCAGCGCCGCGTTACCGCCACGGGCAAAGGCGGCAAGGGCAAAGCGG
Source organism: Pseudomonadota bacterium (assembly GCA_039797035.1). Taxonomy (GTDB): domain Bacteria; phylum Pseudomonadota; class Alphaproteobacteria; order Acetobacterales; family Acetobacteraceae; genus Neoroseomonas. Next base: position 330 of record JBDKIR010000137.1, read on the forward strand.
AGCGCACGCGTGGCCTGCAACGGGTTCAGGCCTTCCGTTTCCAGCGCAACCGTCATGGTATCGATCGACATCTGACCAAGGCCCTGATCGCTCAGGATCCGATTGACTGCGGCCGATAGCGCCGGAAGATCCAAGGGAGTGGTCCCCGGCAGCAACCCGTAGCGCCCAAGGCCCAGTTCCGTGGCCACCGCCCCATGCCCGGCCTGATCATTCAGGGTTTCCTGGATCGCCTGATTGATGCTGGGCTGCGGTGCGAAACTGCTGCCGGCATCGGTCAGTTCCAGAAAGCCCATCGGGCCTGGCGCCGCACCATTGCGCAGCATTTCCTCGGCCAGATTGGGCAGGCCTGGCCCGCCGGGCAGCGGCCCTGCCGGCAATTCCCGCGGCAAGGGTGCAAAGGTCAGCACGAGCTTATCCGAAGCCCCGCCGACGCGCAGCCCGGCCACGCTGAAGGCCGAGCCCTCATTATCGGCAAGCTTGATGGCGGCTGGTCGCAGGCGGGTATATTCCGCCATCATGCTGAGCGCGGTGGCAAAGGCCGGGCGATCACACGGGGCAACCAGGGACATCACCGAAGACCCCAGGAAACTTCCCGCAGCGCGCCCAAACCGTGCCGGAAAGGCGCCTTCGGCAAAAGTGATGCGCCCTTTGAGATCCGCTTCAATCAACAATTCAGCAGCGGCAAAGGCAAATACCAGGAAACGATCCCCAGCCGAGCGCGGCGGCGCAAGATTCAAAAATGCGGGCGCGCTGGACATGGGGCCTTCCGGAGGATGGCCCCAGTCTTTCCGGAATTGGTGAAAACTTCGTTAATGCCGGGTCGCTGCAACCCAATCGGCTCAGCCGCCAAGCCCTTGCGGGGGGATAAACCCGCAAGGGCAAGGGCTGGTTATTTCACCGCCGAGAAGGAAGTCGGCTTCAGTTCCATTACCGTCTGCTGCTTCAAGGCGCCCAGCGGGGCAATCGCCTTGCCGAATTCCGCCCAGCCCGGATCGCTCATCATGGCGGTGCGGCGGCGGTCACGATCCCCCAGGCTCTCATAGGCCCACATGAAGACCACCTGATTGATCGGCCCAATTTCCGTCACCGCGAAAAGCAGCAATTGGCCCAGCATGCGCTTCTGCACGGGCAGGCCATATTTTTCATAGGCTTCCAGCCAGCCGGCCATCTTGCCCGGATGGAAATCGTAGGTCCGGTGATCGACAAACATCCCCGTGCCGCCGATCTCCCGCTTGAATTGGAAGCCCTTGGCCTGGGTGATGGGCGAAAACGGTACGGTTTTCAGGAACTTGACTTCCTGCTGGGCAAGCGCGCCGGCTTCTGCCGAACGCTTGCGGAAGGCCTGCCAATCGGGGTCCGCCTCACGCGCGGCAAGGCCGGCTTCGCGGGCATCGATATCATCCCAGCCCCGGAAGAAGACCACCCGGTTGATGGTGCCCACTTCAACCTGAAAGAACCCGAGCGACGGGCCCATATGGCGCGCCGAGGCCGGGCCGCCGAGGCTTTGATAGGCATCCATCCAAAGCGGCATCTTGCCCGGATGGAAGGTATATTGACGCTGTTCGACATACATAAGGCGTTCTCCCCCGCTGGAGCATTTTCGCGCCACGCAAGATCGCCTGGCACAACGGAAAATGCGGTCAAACAAATGGCCCGGAGCCTGGCGACGCGCATGGGCACGACACCTCGCTTCCGGGGAAGCACAAGCTTCCGCCGAGAGCGCCCAAGACGCAACCCGCCCCCTCGCGCAGATTTTTGCTGCACTGCAAAAATTTAGCTTGAAACCTAGCGATAGGGGGCGCAGGAAGGCTTCCGACCAAGGAGCCAGCGCCATGACATCCAAGCGCCCCATCCCCCCGGGCAGGGAATTGCTGAACAAGGGCAATCAGACCACCCAGCGCGTGATCGACCAATCACGCATCATGTCTGATGTGGTGAGCCGCCATGCGCGCACCTTGCCCGCCGCGTTGGACCCCTCCGCCCCGCTGGAAAGCTTCACCAAGGCGGGCCAGGGACTGATTCGCGCACCGCAGAATTTGGCGATGGATGCCGCCGCCTACATGCTGGATGCGGCGCAGCGCAGCTTCATGTTCTGGGACACGATGCGCGAGGCCGGCAATAATTTCGTCGCGCATGAACAGGCGGGCTGCCCGCCGGTGTTGATTTTTGATTATGAAACCGTGGTGGATGGGCGCCATCTGAAGCGGCCGGTGAATTATGCGCTGGTACGTATCACCGCCCCCGATGACATGCCCCCCACCAACCCTGCCTTGCGTCCCTTCCTGATCATTGACCCGCGCGCGGGGCATGGTTCCGGTATTGGCGGCTTCAAATCGGACAGCCAGGTGGGCGTGGCGCTCCGTCGCGGCCATCCGGTGTATTTCGTGATTTTCTTCCGCGACCCCGAACCGGGCCAGACCATCCTGGATATTACCGCCGCCGAAGCGGTGTTCCTGAAGCACGTGACGGATGCGCACCCCAAGGCGCCAAAGCCCGTCGTGATCGGGAATTGTCAGGGCGGCTGGGCGGTGATGATGCTGGGCGCCGCTTTGCCCAATCAGCTTGGTGCGCTGGTGCTGAATGGCGCCCCGCTTTCCTATTGGGCGGGCGAGAAGGGCAAGAACCCGATGCGCTATCTGGGCGGGCTGGCTGGCGGTGGTTGGCCGGCCGCGCTGATGGCCGATATGGGCAATGGCCGCTTCGATGGCGCCAATCTGGTCGCGAATTTTGAGGCGCTGTCGCCCGCCAATACCTGGTTCCGCAAATATTTCGACCTCTACCGCAATGTTGATCAGGAAGCGGATCGCTTCCTGGAATTTGAACGCTGGTGGGGCGGGTACTTCCTGATGAACCGCGATGAAATTCGCTGGATCGTCGAAAACCTGTTCATCGGCAATCGCTTTGCCGCCGGGCGCATTTCAGCCGGCGATGGCCAGACCTTCAATATGCGCGAAGTTAAGGCGCCGATCATCGTCTTTGCCTCTGCCGGCGACAATATCACGCCGCCCGGCCAGGCGCTGCGCTGGATTGCCGATGTCTATCGCGACGAACGCGAAATCAAATCCCTCGGCCAGACCATCGTTTATCTGCTGCATGAGGATATCGGCCATCTTGGCATTTTCGTCTCAGGCAAGGTGGCGAATAAGGAACATAGCGAAATCGCCAATACGCTCGACATGATCGAAGCGGTGGCGCCGGGGCTTTATGAAATGGTCATCACCAGCCATGAGGGTGATGAGGATGGCGCATGGCAGGTGGAATTGGTGGAACGCACCATTGCCCATGTGCGCGATATTTCCGGCGAAGCGGAAAATGAAGCCTTCCCCGCGGTGGCGCAGATTTCTGAATTGAACCAGCATCTTTATGATGTGCTGGCCGCCCCCGTTATCCGCCAATTCAGCACGGAAATGGGTGCCGAAGCGCGTCGGCGCATGAACCCCATGCGCTGGCGCCGTTATGCGCTGAGCGACATGAACCCGCTGATGGGCCCGATTTCTTCCCTGGCGGGGCTGGCGCGGGAACATCGCCGGCAAGCAACGCCCGATAATCCCTTCCTGGCCTGGGAAAAGGCTTGGGGCGATGCGGTGGAATACGGCTTCAACGCTTGGCGCGACACACGCGATGCCTTGGTGGAAATCGCCTTCCATGGCGTTTACGGCACATTGAACGCCACTGGCGTGACGGGTGAGGACGAGGTTGCGGCAGCCGAAGCCGCGCGCGCTTCCGTCACCACCGATGCGCCGCAGCGCGCCGAGGCCGAAGCCAAGCTGACCGCGGGCGGCTATGCCGAAGCGGTCATTCGCATGATGATCCTGCTGGCTGATGCGCGTGGCGCGGTGCGCCGTTCGCGCCTGGCGCGGTCCAACAAGCTGCTGACCACGGAAGCGCCCTTCGCGGAAATGACGGCGGCGGAACGCATGGCCACCATCCGTGACCAGACCATGATCGCAACCCTTTTCCCGGAAGAAGCGATCCAGAGCCTGACGGTGCTGCTGCCCAATGCCGCGCTGCGCCGCAAGGCATTGCATGCGGTGGAAACCGTGGCGGGGCCGGATGAGGAGCTTGGCGATAATGCCCGCATGCGGCTGGAACGCTTGCGCGAAGTGCTGGCGGTACGCCCGCAACGCGCGGCTTAATCACCGCCCGGCATCAAGTAGCGCCAGCATTTCAGCGTCACTCAGCTGATGAAAATCAGCATAGGATGCGCTGATACCGCCGTGGAAATCCTCTTTTTCCACGGCAATGACCTCATCAACGGCATCCTTGAGGGCGACGATCGCCTCAGGGGGCGCCACCGGCACCGCCAGCACCAGGCGCGCGGCGCCACGCTGGCGAAGCGCCTGCAAGGCCGCCCGCGCGGTAAAGCCGGTGGCGAGACCATCATCCACCAGAATGGCGCAGCGCCCCTTGGGGTCCAGCCTGCTGCGCCCCGCCAGATAGAGCGCCGCGCGACGGTGAAGTTCCGCCCTTTCCCGCGCAATCACGGGGGCCATGGCGGCGTTGTTCAACCCAGCTTCGGCGATGACCGCAGGATTGAGCAGCGGTTCGACAAGCCCTTCCGCCAAGGCGCCAAAACCCAATTCCGGCTGCCATGGCACGCCCAATTTGCGCACCAAGAGAAGATCGAGCGGCGCCCGCAAGGCAGCGGCGACGGGTAGCGCCACCGGCACGCCACCACGCGGCAGGGCATAGACTTGCGGATCCGGCAAAGCGCGCGCCGCCACCAAAGGAGCAAGACGACGCCCCGCATCCGCGCGGTCCGCGAAAGGCACCCTTGTCCTTGCACCAAAGATCATGCGCCAGCTTGGCGCGCGCCTTTGGGCGCGTCACCTCACCTTCGCGCTACCGGATTGCGGCGTTAGCCTTCCTCATCGCGCAGAATGCGTGATGCGGCGAGCAGCGCCTTTTCATAACGCGCGCGTTCCTTGGCGGTTTTCTCGGCCGGCCAGGGGCGAAAGCCCTCCCCGGTTTTCGGGCCGAGCTTGCCTTCTGCGACCAGGCGCGCGAGGCCCGGGCTTGGGTCTGGGCTATTATTCAGCGACGGGTAGATGGTGCGCCCGGCTTCCAGCTGTGTTTCAAGCCCGGCCAATTCCTTTTGCAGGATCGGCCCAGCCGCGACATAGCGGAAACCGAAGGCGTAGCGGACCGCATTATCCACATCCTCAGCGGTGGCGAGGCCCTGATCAATCACCGAAAAGGCTTCGCGCATCAGCGCATGCTGGATGCGATTGGCGAGAAAGCCCGGCACATCCTTGGCCACGCGAATGACCTTGCGGCCAAGCCCAGCCATGATGTCAGCAAGTTTGTCGCACACGGCCGGGTCCGTATATTCACCGCGTACGACCTCCACCCCCGGCACCAGATGCGCGGGCAGGAAGAAATGGAGGTTCGCGCAACGCGCGCGGCCTGGCAGGTCACCCGCGATATCAGTGATGCGATAGCCCGAAGCATTGGACGCAATGGGAATGCCTGCTGGCACAAACGCATCCAGCGCCGCAAAGACCTGGCGCTTCAATTCAAGCCTTTCGGGCACGGCTTCAATCACGGCCTCAGCAGAAGCGTAATCCGGTGCCTTCATGTCACCCAAAAGCGTAAGGCCAGAAGCCGCCGCAGGGTCACCATCCAGCTGGGTGATGGATTGCGCGACACGCGCCTGTGCTGCCGGCCAGCGGTCCTGTGCGGTTTCCACGGCGCTGACGCGCCAGCCCCCTTTCAGGAAAATCGCCGC
>JBDKIR010000138.1:0-4535 GCA_039797035.1 Pseudomonadota bacterium
CATCCGCGATCTTGCGCATGGTGGCGCGTAGGATCTTGCCGCTGCGGGTTTTGGGCAGGCGGGCCACCACCTTCGCATCTTTGAAGGCGGCAACGGGCCCGATCTTTTCGCGCACCAGCCCGATCAATTCGCGCGCCAGCGCTTCTTCTGGCTTGTTCACGCCGGATTTCACCACCACCAGGCCAAGCGGCACTTGCCCCTTCAGCGTATCGCGCACGCCAACCACGGCGCATTCGGCGATATCGGGGTGTGCCGCCAGCACTTCTTCCATCGCCCCCGTCGAAAGCCGGTGGCCCGCGACATTGATGATGTCATCGGTGCGGCTCATCACCGAAACATAGCCTTCCGCATCAATCATCCCGGCATCCGCGGTGCTGTAATAGCCTTCAAAATGCGACAGATAGGCTTCCTTGAAACGCGCATCGGCCTGGTAGAGTGTCGGCAGCGCGGAAGGCGGCAAGGGCAGCTTCACCGCAAGACTGCCGATTTGTCCGCGCGGGACGGGCTGGCCGGCCTCATCCAACACCACCACATCATAGCCGGGCGCGGGCTTGCCGCCGGAACCGGCGCGGGTTGGGAAAAGCCCCAGACCGCGGAAATTGCCGGTGATGGTCCAGCCGGTTTCCGTCTGCCACCAATGATCCACCACAGGCTTTTGCAACAGCCGTTCCGACCAGGTGATGGTATCGGGATCACAGCGCTCACCGGCCAGATAAAGCGCTTCCAGCTTCGACAGATCATATTTTTTCAGAAAAACGCCTTCCGGGTCTTCCTTCTTGATGGCGCGAATGGCGGTGGGTGCCGTGAATAACAGCTTCACACCATGATCGGCGCAAACACGCCAGAAGGTGCCGGGGTCTGGCGTGCCAACAGGCTTGCCTTCAAACAATACGGTGGTGCAGCCCGCGAGTAGCGGCGCATAGACGATATAAGAATGCCCGACGACCCAACCAACATCGGAAGCCGCCCAGTAAACATCGCCCGGCTTCATGCCATAGACCAGTTCCATGGAATGATGCAGCGCCACCGCATGCCCGCCATTGTCGCGCAAAATCCCCTTGGGCTGGCCCGTGGTGCCGGAGGTATACAGGATATAAAGCGGATCAGTCGCAGCGACGGAAACGCAAGGATGCGGCGCGGCGGCAGCTTCCACCGCCAGCAAATCCTCATCACGCCCCGGCGTCAGATCGCAGGGCGCTTGCGGGCGTTGCAGGATCAGCACGGAAGATGGTTTGTGCGGGGAAAGCGCAATCGCTTCATCCAGCAGCGGTTTGTATTTCACAACGCGCCCTGGCTCCAACCCGCAAGACGCGCTGATGATGGCCTTGGGTTTGGCGTCCGCGATGCGGGAAGCCAATTCGGCGGCAGCAAAACCGCCAAACACCACGGAATGCACGGCGCCAAGCCGCGCGGTCGCCAGCATGGCAATCGCCGCTTCCGGCACCATCGGCATATAGATCACCACGCGGTCACCCTTGGTGATGCCACGCGCAGCCAGGGCGCCAGCCAGCTTCGCCACACGGTTCTGCAATTCGGCATAGGTGATGCGCTGTACCTGCCCGGTCATTGGGCTGTCATAGATGATCGCGTCCTGCTGACCGCGCCCGGCCGCGACATGGCGATCAACGGCGTTGTGGCAGGTATTCAAGGCCGCATCGGGAAACCAGCGCCCATAAACGCCCATCGCGGCATCGAAAATGCGCTGCGGTGCGCGGTCCCAATCAATGCCCCGCGCGGCTTCCGCCCAATAGGCTTCCGGGTCCTGCTTCCAGCGTGCATGGGTGGCATCATAGGCGGATGCTGCGGACATTATTTCCCCCGTTTTTTATCGCGGTCTTCATCAAGGCTTGCGAAGAAGTATCGCACCAGGGTGCAACCATGGCGAGGCTACGTGCAAGCCTTATTGGCCTGAAAAATGCTTAATCATTGCGCCGCAGAATAGGATTTGCGTTGGCGCAAAAAGCCACCACTGATCCTTGGCGTTTCGCGGCGCCAGCGCATGAAAAAACCGATGCCCCGGCTGGAACATCGGCTTTGTCATACAGCCCCTCAGATCATGGACGGGCCTTGGGTAAGGGGGGCAAGTCCGCCCCCCCAGCCCATGGCAATTACTTGTTGTCTTCCGCGTAAATATCGCGGTCCTTGGTTTCCGGCACGAAGAAGATACCGATGACCACGGTCATCAGCGCGATCACGATCGGGTACCAGAGACCATAATAAACATCCCCGGTCTGGGCGATCATGGCGAAGCTGGTGGCCGGCAGAAGGCCACCGAACCAACCATTGCCGATGTGATAGGGCAGTGACATGGAGGTATAGCGGATGCGCGTTGGGAAAAGCTCCACCAGCGCCGCCGCGATTGGCCCATAGACCATGGTGACGTAGATCACGAGCAACGTCAGTACGGCAATCAGCACCGCCGGCTGTTCGCGGAAAATGTCAAAGGGCGAGGACATTTTCACGACCGATGGATTGGACGCCGCCGGATAGCCGGCCGCGGTCAGCGCTGCCCCCAAATCCCGCGCGAAGGTCGCGCTATTGGCCATGATCGGCTGCTGACCCTGGATATGCACGGTGGCAACCGTGCCGGCCGGGGCATTTTCAACCGTGTAATTCACCGAAGCCCGTGCCAGCGCTGCCTTGGCGATATCGCAAGGCTGGGTGAAGCGCGCCGTGCCAGTCGGGTTGAACTGGAAGGAACAACCGGTCGGATCGGTTACCACCTTCACCGCGATGGTCTGGTGCGCCCGGTGCAGATCAGGATTGGCTTCCGCGCTCAGCAGCTTGAACAGCGGGAAATAGGTGAGTGCGGCAATCAGGCAGCCGCCCAGGATGATCGGCTTGCGGCCAATCTTGTCGGACAGCCAGCCGAACAGCACGAAGCCGCCTGACCCCAGCACCAGCGACCAGGCAATCAACATGTTCGTGGTGAAGCTATCAACCTTGAGCACCTGGCCCAGGAAGAACAGCGCGTAGAACTGGCCCGTGTACCAAACCACCGCCTGACCCGCGACGAGGCCGAGCAGCGCGAAGAGCGCGATCTTGGCGTTCTTCCACTGGAAGAAGGCTTCCGAAATCGGCGCCTTGGAATGCTTGCCTTCTGCCTTCATCTTTTGGAAGGCAGGGCTTTCTTCCATCTGCAAGCGGATCCAGACTGAAATGCCAAGCAGTACGATGGACAGCAGGAAGGGTACGCGCCAACCCCAGGCCTTAAAGGCATCCGGGCCGACGGCGAGCTGCGTGAAAAGGATCACGAGCAGCGACAGGAACAACCCCGCCGTCGCAGTGATCTGAATGAAGCTGGTGTAGAAACCGCGCCGACCATGCGGGGCGTGTTCCGCCACATAGGTCGCGGCCCCACCATATTCGCCGCCGAGCGCGAGGCCTTGCAGCAGGCGCAGGATGATCAGGATGACCGGGGCGATGATGCCGATCTGATCCGATGTGGGCAGGATGCCGACCACGAAGGTGGAAGCGCCCATGATCAGAATGGTGATCAGGAAGGTATATTTGCGCCCGACCAGGTCACCCAGGCGGCCGAACACCAGCGCGCCAAAGGGGCGCACCAGGAAGCCGGCCGCAAAAGCGATCAGCGCGAAGATGTTTCGTGTGGTTTCTGGGAATTGGCTGAAGAAATTCGCCCCAATGACGGCCGCAAGCGAACCGTAGAGGTAAAAATCATACCATTCGAAGACCGTGCCGAGAGAGGAGGCGACGATCACCTTCCGCTCTTCACGGGACATCGGACGCGTTCCCGTTGTTGTTGCGCTCATTTCTGGCGTTTCTCCTTTTCCTTCCCCAGTTCCGGCGGTTTCTTCGTATTATTCCGATACCGCAAAAACCTGCGAGCCAACCCCGCACAGGAACACGCCTTTCGATCAGCCTAGAACGCCGATCGAAACAAGTGCCCCTTGGTCAATGTGTATGAGTGAACCTTCATCAAGCGCAAGAAAAACCAAGGCTTTGGCGGAAAAATTATCCAGCTACAGAACATATTCGTCTTGGCAATCGGCGGCATATGAAAAAAAATATCAATTTCTTAATAAGTTAACGTAGTTTTACGCTCCAGCGAAGGTTCCCTCGGCGTGTCTGAGAGGTGTCATCGCAAGCCCCTGTGTCAGGCGAATCGTGCGGTCACTGAACCGAATGATGTGCCGAAATCCAGGTTCAGCCGCTCGCCGGGCGCGACGCTTTTATCTGGGCTCAGCCCGGCCAGGACCAAAATGGCGCCGGCCGGGAGCCCACCGAGGCGCCGGGCCTCGGTCGCGGCCATCATGAAGCCTTCCGCAAGTGTCTGGCCTGGCGGGTAAGCGGCACCCGCAATGCCTTGCTGCAAGAAATCCGCTGGTAGCGTCGCCATAGCCTGCGCTGCCCCCAGCACCACCATGCCAAGGCCGGATAAATCCGCGGTGGCCGATAAGACGTCTGTCGCCCCATCAATGAAACGACTGGCGGCAAGATCAAGCGCGGGATGCACGGCTGCGAGAACAGGCTGTGAGGTCCCTTCGGGCTGCAGCGCTTCTGCCAGCACAGCG
>JBDKIR010000139.1:0-2837 GCA_039797035.1 Pseudomonadota bacterium
GGAAAAAATGCCCGGCGCACGGATTCTGGACGGCAAATTCACCGCCGTGCAGCAGGCCATCGGCACTTCACGCCGCAATGGCGCCGCAGCCGCCTTCCTCGCGGATTTCGTCGAAAAGGCCAAGGCATCTGGCCTGGTCGCACGCTTCATCGCGGAACATAAGGTGCGCGGATTGTCGGTAGCGCCCCCGGCCTGATCACCTTTGTTGAGTTAACCGCGCAGCGGGCTGCATTGCCTGCTGCGCCTTCCGTCATAATAAGGCACTGAAGGGGCAGCTTCTCCGGCGGCCCTATTCCTCGTTGACCCATATCAACGCGGGTTTGTACGGGCGGCGATACACATCTGTCGCTTCGATGGGGCCGGATGGCCTGCGCTGAAAAATAAATGAAAAGACATTGCGGGAATATCACCCGCAAGGTGCTCAACAGCCGGAGAGACCTTGATGACTTTCACCAGTATTGTCCTGCATCTTGATCCTGCGAGGGCTGGGGGGGCGGAAGCCGCAACGGCAACACCTCTCGCGCTTGCAGAAGCCTTCTCGGCCCATGTGACCGCGCTGATCTTTCCGATGGACAGCGCGCTTCCCGCGCCCACGACGGCGGATGATGCGACAAAACAACTGGAAGACCGTGCAGCCGAGGCTTTCGCCACAATCGCGAAGCGCCGCGGTGTGATGTATGAGACCAGAAAGCGTACCAGCTTCGCCTATGGGAATGGCGAAGCCTTCGCTGATCATCTCCGCGTCAGTGATTTGGCCATACTTGGTCAGGATGGCGCGCCCAGTATTGGTGCGCAAATCCTGCAGCAAGCAGCAATTTTTGACTCTGGACGACCGGTGTTGCTTGCGTCCCAGGCTCAGCCTTTGGCCAGTTTGCCGCAGCGTATTCTGATCGCTTGGGACGCCAGTCCGGCCGCCGTCCGGGCCGTTCACGGCGCCATGCCGTTCATTACTCGTGCGGCGGAAACAGTGATTGCCACGGTCACCGATGACAAGGATTTGCGCCCTGGCCAATCGGGGATTGCGCTCGCCCATCTGCTTGCCCGCCATGGCGCCAAGCCGCGCTTTTTGGCTTTGCAGCGCGGCAGCGGGGGCGTTCTGGAACGGCTTCTGGCCGCAGCATCCGATACGGAAGTGGAAATGCTGGTAATGGGCGCAGCGCGGCACGCACCACTGCACAATCTGGTGCTTGGCAGCGCGACAGCGGATGTATTGGCCCTTGGCCCAACGCTTCCGATACTATTGGCCGCCTGAACAGGCCGCGTCACACCAAAGGCAACGCCAGTAATTCCTTGAGCAGCTCCACCGTGCGCGCGGGCTGTTCCTGTTGCACCCAATGCCCCGCGCCCGGCACCAGATGCGCTGCCGCCATGCGTGTGCAGGCAATGCCCTGCATACGCTCAAACGCGCCGGGCGCCTGAAACACGCCCCAATCCGCCGCACCAGCGATAAAGACCGAAGGCACATCAATGCTGCGCCCGGCAAATAGTGCCAGATCCGCATTCACTTCCGGCGCAAAGCGGGTGCGATACCAATTCAGCCCGCCCTGAAAACCGGTGCGGCCATATTCGGCGGCATAAACCGCCATTTCCGCTTCGGTCATCCAGGCGCAGCGCGCAATATCGGATGCGCTTGGCATTTCATGCGCTACTGTCTCCGGCATCGTTTCGGCACGATCCATGACGTAATAGGTTGGTAGTTTCGCCATTTCCTCGGCGGACCAATCGCGCAGCCTATGCGGTTTATTGGCGGCCCAATCAGCGCTTTTGTGATGATAATAGGCGCGCATGAAAGCGTGCAGCCCCTGCGCCGCCCCCATCATATCCGCATTGGCCGGGCGCGTGGCGTAATAGGCATGGTAGTGCTTGCGCGGGCGCGGCAGCGCGGCCAAAGCCTCATCCAGCCCGGGCATGGCGGAAGAACCGCCGGACCCCTGTCCCGGCTTCGGCCAATCCGGCCCGCCGGCGAAAGGCGCGCTCATCAAGGCCACGCGGCGGAACACATCGGGCCGCGTCAACGCGCACCAGGCCGCCACGGGCGATCCGAAATCATGCCCGATCACGGCCGCCACTTCCCGGTAGCCAAGTGCCGCCACCACCCCCAGCGCATCGCGCACCAGATTGGTCAGGCGAAATGGCGCAAGCGGCGCGTCATAATCTGTATCGCACCCCGTGGTGCGGCCATAACCACGCTGATCCGGCACCACGACATGATAGCCCAGCGCCGCCAAGGGCAGCATCACATGCCGCCAGGAATAGGCGAGTTCTGGAAAGCCATGCAGCAGCAAAAGGCAGGGGCGGCCCGGCGTTTCATGCCCGGCTTCCAGCATATGCACCCGTAACCCATTAATGCCTTCCAGAAAGCGAGAGCGGATGCCTGGCGGCAGGGTTGGTGAGCTGAGCGGTTCCATGGCGATGTTTCCTTCCTGACCCCCATCCCGCCTGAAGCGCGCCCCGCAATCAAGCCCCGCATTGACGCGCGCCCCGGCTGGCGAGACTCTGCCCCCATGCAGGATGGTATCCCCTGGTCGTCTGACCTTCTGATTCTGGCGCAGCGCTTCGGCGCGCGCATCGCCATTACCGATGGCAGCGCCACCATTACCTATGCCGCGCTATCGGCCCGCGCCCATGGTCTGGCGCGGCGTTTGATCGCGGAAGGCTTCAAGCCCGGCCAGCCGGTCGCGACCTTTGTGCCCAATGGCTGCGATGCGCCCTGGGTCAGCTATGGCCTGACCATGGCCGGCGTGGCGGAAACTCCGTGCAATACGGGGTCCACCGATGCGGAATTGGGCTGGTATGCGGCACTCACCGGCTTCAAACGCATCATCGCACCGCAAGCG
>JBDKIR010000140.1:0-3402 GCA_039797035.1 Pseudomonadota bacterium
CTGATCCCCTTCGATATCATCCCGCGCATCCTGGCCTGGAAGGAATGGGAGCATTTGTCGCGCGGCCTGACGCAACGGGTGCGTGCACTGAATATGTTTCTGGCCGATGTCTATGGGCCGGGGGAAATCCTGAAGGCCGGGCACATTCCGGAAGCGCTGATTTTACAGAATGAAGCCTATCGGCCGGAAATGCGCGGCATTACGCCGCCCGGCGGGATTTACGTGCATATTGCGGGCATTGATGTGGTGCGCACCGATGCGGCGCAATTCCATGTGCTGGAAGATAATTGCCGCACGCCATCCGGTGTTTCCTATATGCTGGAAGGTCGCGAAGCCATGCTGCGGTTATTCCCTGGGCTTTGCGCCGCGCATCGCATTGCGCCGGTCAGCCATTACCCTAGTGATTTGTTGGAAACCCTGATGTCAGTCGCGCCGCCTGCCTGCCGTGGCCTGCCGCGCGTGGTGCTGCTGACACCTGGTGCCTATAACAGCGCCTATTACGAACATTGCTTCCTGGCCGATGAAATGGGCGTGGAAGTGGTGGAAGGCCAGGATTTATTCGTCGAAGATCGTGTTGTGTATATGCGCACCACCGCAGGCCCGCAGCGCGTGGATGTGATCTATCGCCGGATTGATGATGATTACCTGGACCCGGCGGTGTTTCGCGCTGATTCCATGCTGGGTGTGCGCGGGCTGATGGAAGCCTATCGCGCTGGCAATGTCGCGTTGGCCAATGCGCCGGGTGGCGGTATTGCCGATGACAAGGCGGTTTATCCTTACGTGCCGGAAATGGTGCGCTTCTACCTGGGCGAAGAACCGATCCTGGCGAATGTGCCGACCTATTTGTGCGAAAGGCCGGATGATTGCGCCTATGTGCTCGATCATTTGCATGAATTGGTGGTGAAACTCACTAAGGGTTCGGGCGGTTATGGCATGCTGGTCGGGCCACATAGCACTGCCGAGCAGCGCGCTGAATTCGCCGCGCGCATTCGCGCCAATCCTGCCGATTATATCGCGCAGCCAACACTCGCGCTTTCTACCGTGCCGACCTTCACCGGCAGCGGCACCGCGCCGCGCCATGTGGATTTGCGGCCCTTTGTGCTTTCCGGGGCGGAGACGCGCATTGTGCCAGGTGGCCTTACGCGCGTCGCCTTGCGTGAGGGATCGTTGGTAGTGAATTCATCGCAAGGCGGTGGCACCAAGGATACCTGGGTCTTGGCCCCGGATGCGCCATGCTGAGCCGCACGGCCGATAGCCTCTATTGGCTGGGGCGCTATATGGAACGCGCCGGCAATACGGCGCGTGCCTTGCAAGTGGCGCTACGCGAAGCAGGCATGGGTGGCGGGCGACCCGCACAAGGGCAGAGTTGGCGCGCCCTACTGCTGACAAGCGGTGATATCGGCTTGTTGCAAGGCTTCGGTATGGCGCCGGATGCAACACAAATCATCCACCATTTGGTGATGGACCGCGCCAATCTTTCTTCCATCCAATCCTGCATTGAAGCTTCGCGGCAGAATGCGCGGCAGGTACGCACGGCGCTGACGGTTGATATGTGGGAAGCGGTGAATGACACCTGGGGGCAGATGCGGCGCATGGAAGATACCATGCCGAATGCGGATGATCTGCCAGGCTTTCTGGATTGGGTGAAGCGCCAGACCATCCTGTTCAATGGCGCCTATGATGACACGATGCTGCGCGATGAAGCCTGGCGCTTTGTGCGGCTTGGCACCATGCTGGAACGCGCCGACAACACGGCGCGGGTGTTGCACGCCCATGCGGCTGCCCTTGCTGTGGAAGGGCCCGGTACGGCTGAGGATTACCTGAATTGGCAGGCCGTCTTGCGCAGCTTCTCGGCGCTCCGTGCCTATCAATGGGTCTATCACGGCCGCCTGGAACCACGCCGTATTGCCGAATTGCTCATTCTGCGTGCCGAATTGCCGCGGTCCATGATTGCCTGCCACGCCCGCATTGAAAGCGTTTTGGAAGAAATCGCGGTGGCGCATGGTGGGCGGCGCGGCGAATGCCATCGGCGCGCGGGGGAATTGCACGCCAGGCTACGCTTTGGCCGGGTTGAGGACATTTTCACCCAGGGCCTGGACGCATTTCTGAAGGAAATGATGGCGCGCAATATTGATCTTGGCGGCCAGATCGCCGATTTCTACCTGCATAACTGACAGGGCGCGGAGCGCTTGCCATGACTTATTGCGTGGGGCTTTTCCTGGAAGATGGCCTCGTCCTGCTTTCGGATACCCGCACCAATGCCGGGCTGGATCATATTTCCAGCTTTTCCAAGATGCATCTCGTGGAAGAACCGGGGGAGCGCATGATTGCGCTGCTATCGGCGGGCAATCTGGCGATTACGCAAGCCGTCTGGAACCGCGTGCAGGAAGGTTTCCCCCTGGGGGGTGAAGAGCATACGCTGCGCGATGTGCCCAGCATGTTCCGCGCCGCGCAATTGGTGGGCGCGGCCATCCGCGATGTCTTTGAAACCGATGGCCCTGCCATGAAGGCGCAGAATGTGGCCTTTGACGCTTCCTTCCTATTGGGCGGGCAGATCAAGGGCGGGCCTATGCGGCTTTTCCTGATTTATGCAGCCGGCAATTTCATTGAAGCGACCGCTGATACGCCCTTTCTGCAAATTGGTGAGCATAAATACGGCAAGCCCATCCTGGATCGCGTGGTGAAGCACAATACGTCATTGAATGATGGGGTGAAGCTTGTTCTCATCAGCATGGACAGTACGTTGCGGTCCAATCTTTCCGTCGGTCTGCCGATTGACCTGCTGGTCTATCGCGAAGGTGGGCAGCAAGTGACCCTCAGCCGACGGATCACGGAAGAAGATAATTACTTTCGGAAAGTAAGCCAGGGCTGGTCTGATAGCCTACGGGAAGCCTATCGCGCCCTGCCCTCCCCAGGCTGGATCACCGATTAACCCTTGCGTCCAGGGCGGGGCTGGGCCAATTGACCCGGAAATTTCCGGGAGGATAGCGATGTTTTCGCGCAGAACGGGATTGGTGACGGGTGCGGCGCTGCTGACTGGGCGACGGGCCTTGGCGCAGGCTTGGCCCACGCGCCCCATCCGTATCATTGTACCCTTTGGGCTGGGCGGATCGGCTGATGTGGCCGCGCGTTTCCTGGCAGAACCCCTGCAACAGGCGCTGGGCCAACCGGTGGTGGTGGAAAATCGCCCCGGCGCTGGTGGCACCATCGGCGCCGATCAGGTGGCGAAGGCAACACCGGATGGCCATACGCTGCTGCTGATGTCCAATACCCATACCGCCAATGAAACGCTGCTGCCCAATCGGCCCTATGTGCTGCTGCGGGATTTGGCGCCGGTTTCCTTCATCAATGTCGCGCATCACGTTCTGGTGGTGCATCCATCGCTGGGTGTGAATTCGCTGG
>JBDKIR010000141.1:0-5211 GCA_039797035.1 Pseudomonadota bacterium
CATTACATGCATCTGGTGGATCATGCCCGCGCTTACATTGAAAAGACCTATCAGCGCCCGGCGGCGGAGCGGTGGTTGCGGCGGCTGCTCTCGGCGGTTTTGCCCTATCCGGGGCGGTTTCGCCTTGCCCTGATTGGCGCAAGCCTGGCGCGGCCTTTCGCGCGGCTGGTGCCGGGCAAATCCCCCATGGCGGAAAGGTTGCGCGCCATGTTGCGCTTGGCGCCGGCGCAGGTGCCATCGCCTTCCGCGACTGAACGTCGGGGTGTTTTCCCGGCGCAGGGCGCAAGGCGTGGGCGCGTTGGTTTATTGACCGGCTGCGCGCAACAGGTGCTGGCCCCCTCGATCAATGAGGCAACGATCCGGCTGCTGACGCGCATGGGGATCGAGGTGGTGGTGACCAAGGATCAGGGCTGCTGCGGGGCGCTGGATCATCACATGGGCCATCATGATCCGGCGATGCGCCTGGCGCGGGCGAATATCGCGGCCTGGTCAACTGAGATTGAGGGTGAAGGGCTGGATGCGATTGTGGTGAATGCCTCCGGCTGCGGCACCACGCTCAAGGATTACGGCTTCATGTTCCGAGAGGAAGCGGCGCCCTGGCGGGAGAAGGCGGAGAAGGTCGCCGCTTTGGCTGCCGATATTTCGGAAGTGCTGACGCGCTTTGGCTATGCGCCAAGCCGCCAGGCGACAGGGCTGACAGTGGCCTATCATGCCGCGTGTTCCTTGCAGCATGGCCAGAAGATCACGTCAGAACCCAAGGCGCTGCTGGCGAAAGCTGGATTTACCGTGAAGGAACCGGCTGAGGGGCATATCTGCTGCGGATCTGCGGGCACTTACAATCTGATGCAGCCGGAAATCGCGGGGCAATTGAAGGCGCGCAAGCTTGGCAATCTGGAACGCACCGGGGGTGCCATCATTGCGGCGGGGAATATTGGCTGCCTGACCCAGCTGGGTGATGGGGCGATGCCGGCCATTCACACGGTGGAATTGCTGGATTGGATGGCGGGCGGGCCGGAGCCGGAAGGCATCGCCAAGGTGCGCGCCTAATCCATGCAGCGCCGCGCCGCGCTGTTGCTGGGCTTCACCTTGCCGGGCCTGGCATTGGCGCAGCAGGGCGCGCCGCGTGCGGCGGAGCTTGATCAGCTTTTCGCCCTATTGCGGGAAAGCCAGGATGCGGCGCAGCTTGCCATGGCGGAAGCGCGTATTCGGCAATTATGGCTGGAAGCCGCTTCACCAGCGGCGCGGCTTTTGTTGCAGCGTGGCACACGCCATTTGAATGCGCGGCTGCCCGAGGAAGCGATTGAGGATTTTGATGCCGCGCTGACGCTGGCACCCGATGCGGCGAGTGCCTGGCATTTGCGCGCGGAAGCCCTGGCCGCACTGGGGCAGGTGGGGGATGCGGCGCGCGATCTGGCGGAGGCGTTGCGCCATGAACCGCGCCATTTCGTGGCCTTGCAAAGCCTCTCGCGCCTGCAAGCGGCCGCCGGCGATGCCGAAGGCGCCCTGCGCAGCCTGGAAGCCGCCTTGGCGCTTTATCCCGCGCTGCCCGGTGGGGCGGAGGCGCTCAGGCGCCTCAAGGCCGCAGCGGAAGGTGAGGCGTTGTAGAGATCACCGCTTCGGGCGGTGATCCTTGAAGGTTTCGCGCAGCTTCGTCTTCAGAATCTTCCCTGTCGCTGTGTGGGGAATTTCATCCACCACCACCAGATCATCCGGCAACCACCATTTCGCAACCTTATCGGCCAGGAAGGCATTCATGGCCGCCAGATCGGGCGCCGCCGCACCCGGCTTCATGACCAGGATCATGAGCGGACGTTCATCCCATTTCGGGTCATACATGGCGACAACGGCGGCTTCCGCCACACCGGGATAACCAACCGCAGCGTTTTCAAGCGCGATGGAGGAAATCCACTCGCCGCCGGATTTGATCACATCCTTGGATCGGTCGGTCACTTCCATGAAGCCATGGGCGTCAATGGTCGCGACATCGCCGGTATCGAAAAAGCCATCCTCGTCCAAAACGGCTTCATCATTGCGGCGGAAGTAATTGCGCGTAATGGCCGGGCCACGCACTTTCAGGCGCCCGAAACCTTCCCCATCCCAGGGTAATTCGCGCCCTGCATCATCGGTGATTTTCATTTCCACCGTGAAGGGTGGGCAGCCCTGCTTGGCCTGCAAGGCCAATGCCGCTTCGGCATCCAGCCCGCTGATTTCCGGTTTGCGCTGATAGGTGGTGCCGACCGGCGACATTTCCGTCATGCCCCAGGCATGGATCACGCGCACACCGTATTTTTCCTGATAGGTCTTGGTGATGGCGGCGGGGCAGGCGGAACCGCCAATCACGACGCGCTTGAGTGTATCAATGCGCGCCCCCGTCGCTTCCATATGCTGCAGCAGCATCATCCAAACCGTGGGCACGGCGGCAGAGAAATTCACCTGCGCCGCCGTGATGGTTTCATGCACCGAAGCGCCATCCAGCTTGGCGCCGGGCAGCACCAGCGTGGCACCGGCCATGGGGGCTGAAATCGGCAAGGACCAGCCATTGGCATGAAACATCGGCACTACCGGCATGACACGATCCGCGACACCCAGCCCCAGGCAATCCACCTGATTGCAGGCCAGCGCATGCAACACATTGGACCGGTGCGAATAAAGCACGCCCTTGGGATCGCCCGTGGTGCCGGATGTATAGCAAAGCCCGGCAGCGGTTCTTTCATCAAAGCTCGCCCAGGCGAAATCGCCATCGGCTTCCGCCAGCCAATCCTCATAAGCCACGGCATTGCGCAGCCCTGTTTCCGGCAGATGCGCGCCATCGGTCAGGATGATGAAGCGTTCAATATGCTCAAGCTTGGCGGCGATTTGCTGGATCAGCGGGATGAAGGTCAGGTCCAGCATCAATACGCGTGAACCAGCATGGTTCAGGATCCAGGCGATCTGATCCGGAAATAGCCGCGGATTCACGGTGTGATAGATGGCGCCAATGCCCGTGATGCCATACCAGGCTTCCACATGCCGCCAGGTATTCCAGGCCAGGGTCGCAACACGGTCACCCAGTTTGATGCCATCGCGCTGCAAGCGCTGCGCAACGCTGAGCGCGCGTGCCCGCACTTCGCGGTAATTCGTGTGATGAAAGGGGCCTTCCACGGAACGGCTGATGATCTCCCGCCCCGGATGCTGGATGGCGGCGTGGTCCAGCACCTTGTGCATCAACAAGGGCCAATCCTGCATCAAACCGAACATGGCTTCCCCCTTCAGCGCGATCAGCGGTGGCCGATCACGCGACACCCAGATGTGAGTGCCTGATTCGCCGCTTCGACGAAGCCGCCGCAACGGATCAGGCGCTGGCGGGGATTGCCCCGCTTTGTTGCCTGGAACCCTACACGCAAAGCCCCAGGCTGTGGCAAGATGGCCAAGAGAAACGCAGCAGAGGATACCCCGCCATGCCCCCAGTGCCCGATATCAGCCCGCAAGACACATGGGCAGCCTTGGCCGCCGATAAGGATGCCGTGCTGATCGATGTAAGAACCGATGCGGAATGGAATTTCGTCGGCCTGCCGGCGCTTGGGGAATTGGGCAAGGAAGTCGTGCTCATCCCCTGGCAGATCTATCCTTCCATGCAGGTGAATGGCGCTTTTGCCGATCATTTGCGTCAGGCAGGCCTGACCCCAGCCCATAAGCTTTATTTCATCTGTCGTTCCGGCGCGCGGTCCCAATCCGCCGGTCAGGCGGCCCAGGCGGCGGGTTTTCCGCATGCCTTCAACGTGGCCGATGGCTTTGAAGGCCCGGTGGATGGGGCCGGCCATCGCGGGGCTGCTGCCGGCTGGAAGGCCTCTGGCCTCCCTTGGCGTCAACGCTAAGGCGGGCCATGCTGCCCCGCATAGGAGAAACGCCATGACCACTTTGCCATTGCAATCGGAATTTCTGTTTCGCATGACGCTTGGCGTCGGCACCCCCCAAATGGTGGGCAATACCCGCAATGGTGAATTGCGCGTGGTGCCGGTGACGGGCGGCACGGTCAGTGGCCCGAAATTGACCGGGGAAATCATGGCCGGTTCGGCCGCCGATTGGCTGCGGGTGGACCCCGATGGATCGGCGCAAATCGATGTGCGCCTGACCATCCGCGCCGCTTCGGGCAGCATGGTTTATTTGCAGTATAATGGCATTCGGCATGGCTCGCCGGCCGCGCTCGCCAAGCTGGCGGCGGGGGAGGCGGTTGACCCCTCCGAGATCTATTTCCGGACCCTGATCCGGTTTGAAACCGGCGCGGCGGATTTGGCCTGGATGAATAAGATTGTCGCCGTGGGGGTGGGCCAGCGCCCGCCTTCGGGGCCCTGTTATGATGTTTATGCCGTGAAATAACCTTCACATATCCTCACGCCTTCGTGATTTGCGCCTGAATGCCCTCCCGTTGACGCTTTGGCCGTGCTAGGCCTCGGCCAAAGGGGCGGTTTTCAGGGATTAACGTCATGGCGCAACCGCTCCTCGGGCGGCGTGTTTTGGTGGTGGAAGATGAAGCGCTGGTGGCGCTTCTGATTGAAGATGCTTTGATCGCCGCCGGGGCCAGCATGATTGGCCCCTTTGCCCAGGTCCAACCAGCCTTGGCCGCGCTTGAGGCCGGATTGCCGGATGTGGCCGTACTGGACCTTAATCTGGGGGGGGAGAGTTCGCTGCCGATTGCCGATCGGTTGGTGACGCTCGGCATTCCCATCCTGTTTGCGTCCGGCTATGGGCCGGCGGGGCTGCCCCCCCGCTTTCAAACCCGGCCCATGCTGGCCAAGCCCTATGATTCAGCCGCGCTGATTGGCCAATTGGTGGCGCTTTGCGGCTGAGCGCTTCAGCGCCGCGCCGCCAATTGCTTGTTTTCCAGTTTGCTCAGCAACCGCACAACCGGCCAGAGCAGGATGAAATACATGACCGCCGCCGCAACGATGGGCGTGGCATTGTAGGTCACGCTTTGCGCTTGACGTGCCTGGAACAGTAATTCCGGCAGGGCCACCACCGAGGCGATGGAGGTCAGTTTCACCACTTCCAGCGTGTTGGAAATCAGATCCGGCAAGACATTCCGCACCGCCTGCGGCAGCACGATGTGGATCATGGTCTGCGGGGCTGAAAGCCCGGTGCTGCGCGCGGCTTCCTGCTGGCCACGCGGCACGCTTTCAATGCCGGCGCGCAGAACCTCACCATAATAGGCGCCGGTATTCAGGAAAAAGCCGA
>JBDKIR010000142.1:0-7197 GCA_039797035.1 Pseudomonadota bacterium
CCCTCGCGCCCGAGGGTGCGATCCTCAAGCGCAGCGCTGCCACACCCAGCCTGTTTGAAACCGAAGCGCGCTGCATGGTGTTTGACGGGTTGGAGGATTTGGCGAACCGCATCGATGACCCGGCTTTGGATGTGACGGCCCAGGATATTCTGGTGCTGAAAAATGCCGGGCCGCGTTCACCCGCGGGCATGCCGGAAGCCGGCTATTTGCCCATTCCGAAAAAGCTCGCCCGCGCTGGCGTCAAGGACATGGTGCGCATGAGTGATTGCCGCATGTCCGGCACGGCCTTCGGCACCATCGTTTTGCATATCTCACCAGAGGCTTCGGTTGGTGGGCCGCTGGCCTTGGTGCAAACGGGCGATCGCATCCGGCTTTCGGTGAAGGACCGCAAGCTTGATTTGCTGGTGGCGGAAGATGAATTGGCCCGCCGCCACGCCGCTTGGCAACCCGCGCCAGCCCCGAAGCGCGGCTGGGACAAGCTGGTTTATGACCAGGTGACCCAAGCACCGCAGGGGGCTGATCTTGCCTTTCTGCGCGCCGTTCCTTGATTGCGCTGATCGGCGCCTCAGGGCGTAGCGGCGCTGACCTGGCCAAGGCCCTTTGGGCTGCGGCCATTCCCTTTGTCCCGGTGGTGCGCAATGCGCCGAAATGGGCGGCGCTTGGCCTGCCCGTGGCGCCACGCCTGGCAGATCTTGCGGATGTCACGGCGCTCAACGCTGCCTTGGCCGGGGCGGATGTGGTCATCAGCACCGCGCATGCGCGGCACACGCCGGAGGTTTTGGCCGCCGCACCCAAGGCAGCCCGCTTTGTGCTGATGGGATCAACCCGGCGCTTTTCCCGTTGGCCCGATGCGCATGGCGATGGCGTGCGCGCGGGTGAGGCATGCTTTCTTGCCAGTGATCGGGCGGGCGTGATGCTGCACCCAACCATGGTCTATGGCGCACCTGGGGAGAATAATGTGCGCCGTCTGGCGCGGCTTTTGCGCTATCTGCCCCTTGCCCCCTTGCCGGATGGCGGGCGTGCGCTGGTGCAGCCCATTCATCAGAGTGATGTGACGCGGGCCCTGCTGGCGGCCAGCCGCTTTCCCTGGACGGGTCCCACAACCATGGTCATGGCCGGGCCGCAGGCCATGACCTATCGGAATTTCTTGCGTGAAGTGGCCAGGGCTGCCGGCTTGGGTCCGCGCCTGGTCTTGCCGGTACCGGCACCGCTGCTGCATGCCCTGCTGCCCTTGACCCGTTGGATCCCGGGCCTGCCCAGGGTAAGCGCCGATGAGATACGTCGCTTGACCGAGGATAAGGCTTTCGACATTTCACCGCTCCGGGATATTCTGAAGGTCGAACCCATTCCCTTGTCTGAGGGGTTGGCGCTGACGTTTGCCGGTGCATCGCATTTCTAGACGAAGGTTTCCCATGCCGATCATCAACCGCATTGCCGAATTCCACCCCGAAATGACCGCTTGGCGGCGGGATTTCCATGAACACCCCGAATTGGGCTTCGAGGAAACGCGCACCTCCGGCATTATCGCCGAAAAGCTGCGCGCCTTCGGCTGCGATGAAGTGGTGACCGGCATCGCCAAAACCGGTGTGGTGGGTGTTATTCGTGGCCGTGTTGATAATGGCCGCGCCATCGGGTTGCGCGCGGATATTGATGCGCTGCCGATCCTGGAAGAAACCGGCCTGCCTTACGCATCCAAGATTCCGGGCAAGATGCATGCCTGCGGCCATGATGGGCATACCACCATGCTGCTGGGGGCGGCGAAATACCTGGCGGAAACGCGCAATTTTGATGGCACCGTCTATGTGATTTTCCAACCGGCGGAAGAAAACCTGGCGGGTGGCGAAGCCATGGTGAAGGAAGGGCTGTTTACGCGTTTCCCGATGGAACGTGTCTTCGGCATGCATAACTGGCCGGGCGCGCCGGAAGGCACTTTTCTGTGGCGTGAAGGCCCGGTGATGGCGGCTGTTGCCAATCTGGAAGTCAATATCACCGGCAAGGGCGCGCATGGTGCCATGCCGCATAATGGGGTTGATCCCATTGTGGTGGCGGCAGCGATTGTGCAGGCCTTGCAATCCATCGTCGCGCGTAATGTGGAACCGGTGGAAGCAGGCGTCATCACCATTGGCCATATCACCGGCGGGCATACTTTCAACGTGATCCCGGAGACCGTGCGCATGCTGGGCACGGCGCGCTGGTTCAGCCCGGAAGTGGGCGATTTGCTGGAACGTCGCTTCAAGGAAACCGTCACCGGCATTGCGGCGGCCATGGGTGCCAGCGCGACCGCGGAATTTGCCCGCGCCTATCCGGCGACGATCAATGAAGTGGAAAGCGTGCATCTGGCCGCCAAGGCGGCGCGTGCCGTGCAAGGCGAAGCCCGCGTGCTGCCCATGCCCAAACCCACCATGGGCGGTGAGGATTTCTCCTTCATGTTGAATGCCAAGGCGGGCGCTTATGTCATGCTCGGCGGCGGGCGCGGGCCGAATGAGGCGCAGGTGCATCACCCGCTCTATGATTTCAACGACAATATCCTGCCCGTTGGCGCTTCCTATTGGGCGACGCTGACAGAGCAATTGCTGCCGCGCGGCTAGAGCAGATCAAGTTCAGATGGAATCATCTGAACGGGTGAAGATGCTCGAAAAACAACGAATTAGAGCGGGTTGCGTGAAGCCATGTGAACGCAACACGCTCTTAGCGCCATTTAGTCGTCTGGCGTGACCTGGCTTTTCAGGTCACGCCAGGAATGTTCAGGCCAGCGCGCTTTCTGTCACATCCTCGGCCACCAGCCCGGCAAAGCCTGGCGTCCGCTTGATGGCACCTGCGGAGAGCATGCCGCGTTCCAATTGCGCCAGCGCTTCTGGCGGGAAATGCGGCGTTTTGGTCCAAAGATTGACCGATTTATAGCGCTGAATGGAACGCGCCATTAGCGCAGTGTCGCCGCCCGGGAAGAAATCGGCGATGCAGGCGACAATTTCTTCAGGTGAGGCGCCGGCAAACCAGGTCAGCGTGCGCGCAAGCCCACGCACCATGGCTTCCATCGCCGCGCGCTTGGCCGCAATCACATCAGTCCGGGCATAGAACGCCGTATAGGAAGTGGGGCCGCGGCTGGCTTGCGCGTACCAGACATGACCCGTGCCGGCGGCTTCCATCTGGCTAACCAGCGGTTCAAATAATTGCGCGACATCCAGCGTACCGGCGGCGACCGCGGCGGCATTTTCCCCCATGGGGCGATCAGTCACGCGCTTGATGCTGACAGGATCCAGTCCCGCTTGGCGGATATCATCTTGTAGCGTCCACCAGGGGGTTGGCACTTCGCTGACTGTGCCAAGCGTCATCTGCGCCAGATCACGCAGCTTGAAGCCAGGATTGGGCTGACGCCCCACCAGAAAGAAGGGATCCCCCATCACCACCGCGCCGAAAAGCCGCAAGGGACAGGCATGGTCGGCATCATGCGCGAGCAATAGCCGCATCGGCCCACCCCAGGCGAGATCGGCCGTGCGATCCAGCACGGAATCCTTCGCAAGCGATGGGACGGTGCCGGGCAGCAAGGTTACCGCCACGCCTTCCGCCGTGTAATCGCCGCGCGCCAGCGCCGCGTAATAGGGCGCGTAGAACAGCGCCCGGAACGGTTCCTGAACCTTGAGTTGATGGGCAGACATGATGCTTCAGCCGCGCCCTTCGAAAGGCATCTTGGTGGCCTTGATGGTCATGGTGAAGATATTCGCCTCCAGCGGCAGATTGGCCATATGCAGAATGGCATTGCCGACATGGGTGGCATCCATGGTGGGTTCCACCGCAATGCTGCCATCGGCCTGCTTCACGCCGCGCGTCATGCGCTGGGTCATGGGGGTGGCGGCATTGCCGATATCGATTTGCCCCGCGCAAATATCGTATTTGCGGCCATCGAGCATGAGCGATTTTGTCAGCCCGGTAATGGAATGCTTGGTGGTCGTATAAGGCGCGCTATCCGGGCGCGGCGTATGCGCGCTGATCGAACCATTATTGATGATGCGCCCACCCTGCGGCTTCTGATCCTTCATGATGCGGAAGGCAGCTTGCGCGCACAGGAAGCACCCGGTCAGGTTCACACCCACCACGCGGGACCAATCCGCATAGGAAAGATCTTCAAAAGCAACGCCCGGCACATTGGTGCCGGCATTGTTGAACAGCATATCCAAACGCCCGAAGCGCTGCTTCACGGTGGCGAAAAGCGCATCCACCGCAGCTGGGTCTGACACATCGGAAGGCACCGCCAGCGCCCGGGCACCGGCCGCACCGGCCAGGGTCACGGTTTCCTGCAAGGCATCCGGGCGTCGGCCCGCCAGCACCACATTCCACCCATCACCCAATAACGCCAGCGCGGCGGCACGCCCCACGCCACTGCCCGCGCCGGTAACGACCGCGACTTTGCCTGTTGTGCTCATGTGACCTGTCTCCTCAAGGTTGGGGGAAGCTTGCAGCGCCGTGTCCTGGCTGGCAATCCATCGCCCTCAATAGGTGGCCCGCCCGCCGGAGATGTCGAAAACCGCGCCGGTGGAGAAGGAGCAGGCCTCCGAGGCCAGCCAGCAGACCATTTCAGCGATTTCTTCCACCTTCACGAAACGATCCAGCGGGATTTTGGAACGCATCCAGGCGATCTGTTCCGGCGTCATTTGCTTGAACAAATCGGTCTCGGCCGCGGCAGGGGTGACGCAATTGGCCAGGACGCCGCTGCCGGCCAATTCCTTGCCAAGCGATTTGGTGAAGCCGATCAGACCCGCCTTGGAGGCACTGTAATGGGATGCATTGGGGTTGCCTTCCTTGCCAGCGATGGAGGCGATATTCACCACGCGCCCATAACCGGCCTTGCGCATATGCGGCACCACCGCGCGGGAGACGATGAAGGGCGCGATCAGATTCACTTCGATGACACGCCGCCATTCCGCCACCGGTAATTCCCAGGCGGGGGCATTGCCGCCGGTGATGCCAGCATTATTGACCAGGATATCGATATGGCCATGGGCGGCCAGTGTTGCTTGGGTTGCGGCTTCCACCGCCGCGGGATCGGTCAGGTCCAGCTGATGCACGCTGACACGGGCGCCCTTGCCCAAACGCTCAGCGGCTTGCTGTGCCGCAGCCTCATCCATGTCCCAAATGGCGATATCTGCGCCGACTTCCACCGCGCGCGCGGCCACCGCGAAGCCAATCCCACGTGCCGCACCGGTGATGACGGCAAGCCTGCCGGCCAAAGTATCATGTGTCATGTCGATCTCCTGTTTCGGGGAGTTTCGGCAGGAAAAGCGATCCTGGGAAGAGGAAAGGCTTCCCGCGCTTTCAAAGGCCTGCCTATAATCTTTTCAGCCGGCAACGAAAGCCGGTACAAAAAAGGGAGAAATGCCATGAATCGCAGGCAGTTTCTGGGGGGTAGCACCCTGGCTGCGGCAAGCCTTGCCATGCCCGCCATTGCGCGGGCGCAGCAGGCCATTACCCTGAATGGTGCGGTGCAGTTCAATGATGACCACGTCTTCACCCGTGCCCTGGTGCGGTTTGAGGAGTTGGTGAAGCGCTACTACACCGCCGGCCCGGTGAATTTTGTGCTGCATAAAAACAGCAGCCTCGGCCTCGAAAAACAGTATTTTGAGTATATGTCGGCGGGCCGTGGGGCGGTGGATTACGGCATTGTCTCACCGGCGCATATGTCCACCTTCAGCCGCGCCGCCCCCTTCGTGGATGCGCCCTTCCTGTTCCGGGATCTGAAGCATTGGAACCAGGTGCTGGATCAAAACCTGTTCGCCCCCGTGGCGGATGAGGTGGAACGCCGCGCCAAGGTGATGCTGATTGGCTATGCCGGTGGCGGCGTGCGCAATATCTTCGCCAATAAGCGCATCACCAATATGGCGGAACTGCGCGGCCTTAAGGTGCGTGTACAGGGTGCGCCAATCTGGTCGCGGACCTTCCAGGCGGCGGGCATGTCGCCTTCCGTTATCGCCTATAATGAAGTCTATAACGGCATTCAGAACAACGTGATCGAAGCCGGTGAGAATGAAGCGGCAGGCGTGGAAGCGATGCGCTTCTATGAAGTGGCACCCAATCTGCTTCTCACCGAGCACGCCATCACCATTCGCCCGATCTGCTTCGCGAGCCAAACCCTGGCGCGGCTACCCCCTGCCTTGCAGGAAGCAGTCAAGCGTGCGGGCCGTGAAGCAGCAGCCTATGGCCGTGAAGCGGAAAGCAGTGAGGATGGGCAGAAGATCGCGGCCCTTGAAGCGGTGGGTCGGCTGCGGCGCGTTGCCTTCACCGACCGCGCCGCGCTGAAGCGTGCGGTTGATCCGGTGATGGAAGCCTATGCGAAGGAAGTCGGCGCTGAGGCGATTTTCACGCGCATCAACGCGCTGACTTCCTGATGAATATTGCCTTCCAGCAGCCTTGGTGCCGCTGGAAGGCGATTTCCAAACAATAAAAATTCTCAAGTGCCGGGCAAGGAAGGGGGGCGTCATGCACGAAGCAGGTTTGCGCCAGATCATGCACAGAGTGGCTGAAATTTACAGCCAGTTTCTGTCGGTATTGCTGGCACTTTGTGTGTTGATTCTAGTGTTTCCGGTAACCTTACAGGTGTTTGCGCGCTTCACGGATTTCCTGCCGCATTACATCTGGACCGAGGAAATGGCGCGCTTTCTGCTGGTATGGACCATCATGATCGGTGCCATGGTGGGGCTGAAGGAAGGCATCCATTTCAATGTGGATCTTTGGCCCACGCTCAAGGGGCGGGCGCGTGCCGCGCTTGATCTGGTAACGGGTATTTTCGTACTGGCGTTCTCAGCTGCCTTCTTCTGGTATGGCATTGAATTCGTGGATTTCGCCTGGTTTCGCATCAGCGAATTGGCGGAAATGCCGCTATGGCTGATCCATCTTGCCTGGCCCATTCTGGGGTTTTCCTGGCTGCTGTTTGGTGGCCTCAAATTCTATGATGATCTGAAGACGCTGTTCGGGGGCGAAGCGCCATGATGGGGGGCAATGTTCTGGCGCCGGGGGAAGCGGCCTGGATCCTATTCGGTGGCTTCTTTGCGCTACTTGCGTTGCGGGTGCCGGTGGCGGTCGCACTTGGCATGGCCTGCTTGCCAGTGATGCTGATTGAACCGCGCCTTGGCGCCATGACGCTGATGCAGGAAACCTTCAACGCCTATAATTCCTTCATCCTGCTGGCGGTGCCCTTCTTTCTGC
>JBDKIR010000143.1:0-6143 GCA_039797035.1 Pseudomonadota bacterium
CAGTGGCGGCCTTTGCCGGGCGCGTGCGCGTGGTGGCCGATGCCGCCGCCATCGCCGCTGATTTCCGCCCCGCCGCCGTGGTGGCGGCCATCAAACCGCAGGAAGCCCCCGCCAGCCTGCCCGCCTATGCCCGCTTTGCCGAACAGGGCGCCCTGTTCCTATCGATCATGGCGGGGCGGTCGATCGCTTCCATGCAGGCGGCGCTGGGGGCCGGAACGGCCGTGGTCCGTGCCATGCCGAATACGCCGGCGGCGATCCGCCAGGGTTTCACCGCAGCCTTTGCCGGCCCCGGCGTGACGGCCGCGCAAAAGGCGCTGGCCGATGCGCTGCTGGCGGCCATTGGCGAAGTGGCCTGGGTGGATCAGGAAGATCAGATCAATCCCGTCACCGCGGTCTCCGGCGGCGGGCCGGCCTATGTCTTCCTCCTTGCCGAAGTCCTGGAAGCGGCGGCGGTGGAACAGGGGCTGCCGCGTGATCTGGCCCGGCGCATGGCGCGCGCGACGGTGGCGGGTTCCGGCGCCCTGCTTGGCGCCAGCGAACAGGATGCCGCGGATCTCCGCCGCGCCGTGACCAGCCCGAAGGGCACCACGGAACGCGCATTGGCGGTGCTGATGGAACCGGATGCCTGGCCCAAGGCCATGTCGCGCGCCATCCAGGCGGCGACGGATCGGGCGCGGGAATTGGCGGGCTGATCACAGCACCCCATATCAGCGCCATGACCGAAACCACCCCCGACGACACCCTGATTGCCGCGCTTTGGCGCGTCATCGCCACGCATGGCTGGTCTGGCCTGACCATGCGCCGCCTTGCCGCCGAAGCCGGGGTGGAAACCGCCAGCCTGCGCGAACGCTTCCCGACGCGGCTTGATCTTCTGCTGCTGCATGGGCGTTTGATGGATCAGGCGGTCCTGGCCGGCACCATACCGGGGCAGGGTGGTTCGGTGCGCGATCGGTTGTTTGATGTGCTGATGCGCCGGCTGGATGCCATGCAACCCTATCGAGAGGGGCTGCTGCAACTATTTGAGGATATGCGCCGCGACCCCGCTATTGCCTTGGCGCTTTCGCCCCATATCGGCATTTCCATGCGCTGGATGCTGGAAGCCGCTGAGGTTGAAGCGAAAAGCTGTGAGGCGCGGCTGCTGGGCCTTGGCTTGGCGGGGGTTTGGCTCGCCACCATTCGGGCCTGGGCGCGTGATGACAGTGCCGATATGGCCGCCACCATGGCCGCCCTCGATAACGCGCTTGATCGGGCGGAACGAATTGCCCGCAGCCTGGGCCTGCTGCGTGGCGATGGTGATCCGACAATATCGGAGCCGGTGGCGGAAACTTCGTGACCTGGGCCGCAGGCGGTCTATAGTCCCGCTTCTCAACCGGAGGCCGCCATGACCGATCCATTTCGTTTCAAGCCCGATATGGACATCACCAAGATGTTCGCAGAATTCCGCCTGCCTGCCATGCCGGATATGACGGCGCTGGCCAAAGCGCAGCAGAAAAACCTGGAAGCGATTACCGCGGCCAATAAGGTGGCGCTGGAAGGCGCGCGTGCGGTTGCGGAACGCCATATGGAAATCGTGCAGCAATCCGTGGCCGAAATGCAGGATGCCATGCGGAGCATGGCGGAACCGGGCGCCGCGCAGGAACAGGCCGCCAAGCGGGCGGATATGGCCAAGGCCGCTTATGAACGCGCGGTTGGGCAAATGCAGGAACTGGCTGATCTGATCCAGAAATCCAGCGGCGAGGCACTATCCGTGCTGCATGCGCGCTTCGCTGAGGCGATGGAAGAGGTCAAGAACCTCTCCACCGACAAGAAGGCCTGAGGCCTGTCGCGCAGGCGAAAGCCTGCGCGACCATCACCCTTTACGCCAAATGCTTGGCGAAGAACGCCAGCGTGCGTTCTTGTGCCAGCGCCGCATCCTTCGCCACATAGGATCCGCGCTCATCACAGCCAAAGCCGTGGCCGGCGCCCATATAGACGAAGATTTCCACTTCCTTGCGCGCGGCGCGGATCGCTTCCACGTCGCTCATGGGGATTGAGGCATCGGTTTCGCCAAAATGAAGCTGCGTCGGGCAATTCGGCACCTCATCCTTCGCCGCCGCGATGCCGCCGCCATACCAGCCGACCGAGGCTGAGAAGGCGCTGGTGCGGGTCGCGCCATGCCAGGCGACCGTGCCGCCCCAGCAATAGCCGACAATGCCGCGCTTGGCCTGGCGAGGCAGGGCGGCAGCAGCGGCCAGGATATCCAGAACGGTCTTGCCGGCATCGATCTTGCCACGCAATTCGCGCCCGCGCGCCAGATCGGCGGCGTCATAGCCGAGTTCAACATTCCGCTCGGCGCGGTCAAAAAGCTGCGGCGCAATCACGGCATAACCGGCAGCGGCGAAATCATCGCAGAGCTTGCGGATATGGTGGTTCACACCAAAGATTTCCTGCGTCACCACCAAGGCGCGCGCGGCATCCTGTGGGCCGGTGCGATAGGCTTGCAGGCGAAAACCATCGGCCGCGGTCAAAGAGATCATGGGCATGGGCATTTTCCTTCCGAGGGAGATGGGCCTATCCTGCGGGCATGGCTGAAATCGTCAACCTCAACCGCGCCCGCAAAGCCAAGGCGCGCGCAGCGGCCGAGATCAAGGCCGTGGAAAACCGCGCCAAATACGGCCAGACCAAAGCCGAACGCGCCCGGGCTGAGCTAGCCAAGGCGAAGCTTCGCGCCGCTATCGACGGCGCGAAGAAGGAAGAATAGCTGAAGCGCCCGATCTGGGCGCGCCGGACAGCTCAGCCCTTCGGGACGATGCTGGTCCAACCATGCGGGTCATTGCTGCGGCCATATTGCAGGCCGGTGATCGCATCATAAAGCCGCTGCGTCACATCGCCGATCTGACCGCCATTGATCAGCACATCCTCACCCTTATAGCCAAGCGTCCCGACCGGGGAGACCACGGCGGCTGTGCCCGTGCCCCACATTTCCTTGAGCGAGCCGTCACGGCCCGCGGCCATGACCTCATCAATGGAAATCTGGCGTTCCGTGACCTTGAGCCCCCAGTCGCGCATCAATTGCAAGGTGCTCGCGCGGGTGACGCCATCCAGGATGGTGCCGGTCAAAGGCGGCGTAATCACCTCATCACCGATGCGCAGCATGATATTCATGGTGCCGACTTCATCGAGGTATTTGCGGTTCACGCCATCCAGATACAGCACTTGGGAATAGCCGGCATTGGCGGCATCGCGCTGGCCGGCCAGGCTGGCGGCGTAATTGCCGGCGGTCTTGGCTTCCCCGGTGCCGCCTTTCACAGCGCGGACATGCGTATCTGACGCCAGGATTTTCACCGGCTTCACGCCTTCCTTGTAGTAGGTGCCCACCGGCGAAAGGATCAGGAAGTAAAGGTAGTTATGCGCCGGATGCACGCCCAGCATGACATCGGTCGCGATAATGGTGGGGCGGAGATAGAGCGCGGTGCCCGGCTTATGCGGCACCCATTCATGATCAAGCCCGACCAGCGCATCAAAGCTTTGGCGGATGATATCAACCGGCAATTCCGGCATGCACATGATTTGTGCGGAACGATTGAAGCGCTGCGCGTGACGATCCGGCCGGAACAGGCGGATCTGACCATCATCGCCGCGAAACGCCTTAAGGCCATCGAAAATCGCCTGGCCGTAATGCAGGACCGAGGTCGCGGGGTCGAGGCTGAGCGGCCCATAGGGCAGGATACGCGGGGAATGCCAGCCTTTGCCTTCCTGATAATCCATCAGAAACATGTGATCCGTCAGCACCTTACCGAAGGCCAGCGCATCATCGGCGGGCTTCACCTTGGGCGTGGTGGTGCGGGTGATCGGGAAGGAAGCCATTGCTACGTATCCTCGAGGTTTTTCTCTACGCGGAGAGGTTAGCGCGGGTTGGCGGGAAAGGTAAGTAGTTCTTACATAGTTTTTTATACGGTCCCGCCCATCAGGGCCGTGAGTTCGGGGGTGAGCCCGGTTTGCGGCGCCTGGGCAACTCTGGCGGGGGCGCGGCCACCCCGGCAGGCCATGATCAAGGCGCAATCCAGGCTATCAAGCACCGGCACCGGCAGGGATGCAGCGAGGCGCGGCGCCAGCCCGGCAAGGCCAGCCCCCCCCAGCACAATCACCCCCGCGCCCGCGGCAATCGCCTGCCGCGCTTCTTCCGCAATCAACGCCAGCGCGGCATCCGGTGCGCGGGCAATCATGTCGCCGGTGGGCGTAATGCTGCGCACCTGGATCTGATCCCGCCCATAGCCGCGGATCAGGGCAAATTCTTCCAGCATGGGGACCCAGGCCGCACCACCGGTCAGCAAGGCAATGCGCGGCGCTTGTTCCAAGGCCAGGGTGATGGAAGCCTCGGCCATGCCAAGCACCGGAATGGGCAGTAATTCGCGCGCCGCTTCAATGCCCGGTTCGCCAAAGCAGCCGATGATCGCGGCATCAAAGCCTTGCGGGTTTTCCGTGCCGATATGGGCCGCAAGCGCGGCGAGCACCGCATGGCCGGCAATCGCCACGGCCGCGCGGGTGGCTATATAGCGGGCGCCGAAAGGTGCCGTGACCGGGACCAGATCAAGGGCGGGCAGACCGAGCCGGGGCGGTGCCTCTGCCGCGCGGGTGGCAATGAGCGCGGTAATGGCGGGATCGGTATTGCCGTTCAGGAGCAGGATGCGCATCTGGGATTTCTGGGGCCGCCATGGGCGGCGTGGCAAGGGTCGCGCAGGAGCCGAGGGCAAAATCCTGTTGCGGGACGCTGCCATGTGCCGCATCGTCGGGCATGGCTGCCAAGAAAATGGGCAGTGTCATCACGTCTCTGAGGCTCCGTGGGGGCTGAGGCGATGGCACGAGCTTTGCTGCCAAGACTTTGTGCATGACGGTTTGCGCGGCCCGGGCCGCAGCAGAAGGGTGCATGGGGTCACGGCCGCCTGGCGGGGGCTTCATCGGATACCTCAACCTTTGTTCTGGGAGAGTAACGCGATGCGCTTGAAACGCTTTTTATTGACCGCCTGCCTTGCGGCCTTGCCTGCCTTTGGAGCCGCCACGGCCCAGGCGCAGGGCACGCTTCGGATCGGCATGACGGCGGCCGATATTCCGCTGACCCATGGCCAGCCCGATCAAGGGTTTGAGGGCAACCGCTTCACCGGTATCCCGCTGTTTGACAGCCTGACCATGTGGGATCTGTCCTCGGCCGAGAGGCCTTCGGTGGTGATACCGGGCCTGGCCACGGAATGGGCCGTGGATGCCAATGACAAGACGCGCTGGGTCTTCCGGTTGCGCCGTGGCGTGAAATTCCATGACGGGTCGGATTTCAACGCCGATGCGGTGGTGTGGAATGTTCGCAAGATCCTGGACCGTGAAGCGCCGCATTATGACCCGCGTCAGGTCGGCATTACCGCGACCCGTATGCCCACCCTGCGTCGTGCCGAGAAAATCGACGACCACACGGTGGCGCTGATCACGGCGGAACCGGACAGCCTGCTGCCGATCAATTTGACCAATCTTTTCATGGCGAGCCCGACGCAATGGGAAAAACTGCGCGCCGCCAATCCGACGGCTGAAGCAACCTGGAACGCTTTTGCGCGGGAGCCTTCCGGCACCGGGCCGTTCCGCATGACACGCTTCGTGCCGCGTGAACGCGCGGAATATGCGCGTTTTGATGGCTATTGGGACACCAAGGCCAAGTTGGATCGCATCGTGATCATACCGATCCCGGAAGCGAATGCGCGCACCGCTGCGCTGCTGTCCAATCAGGTGGATTGGATTGAGGCGCCCGCACCCGATGCCATTCCGCAGCTGCGCCAGCGTGGCATGACCATTACCAGCAATGCCCAGCCGCATGTCTGGCCCTGGCAGCCCTGCTTCGCTGAAAGCTCCCCGCTGCGGGATGTGCGTGTCCGTCGCGCGATCAATCTTGGCATTGACCGTGAAGGGCTGAAGACGCTGCTGGGCGGCATGATGTCCGTGCCGGTTGGCACCGTGCCACGTGGCCACCCCTGGTTTGGCAACCCAAGCTTCAATATCCGCACCGACAAGGCCGAAGCCCGGCGCCTGCTGGCGGAAGCTGGCTATACGCCGCAGCGCCCGCTGACGCTCAAGGTGCAGATTTCCGCTTCCGGTTCGGGCCAGATGCAGCCGCTGCCGATGAA
>JBDKIR010000144.1:0-3127 GCA_039797035.1 Pseudomonadota bacterium
AACGACGCCGACGGCAGGCGAAGTGCCACGGCGGCCTCATCCTCATGCGCGGTCGCTTGCGGGACGGGACGCTGC
Organism: Pseudomonadota bacterium; assembly: GCA_039797035.1. Taxonomy (GTDB): domain Bacteria; phylum Pseudomonadota; class Alphaproteobacteria; order Acetobacterales; family Acetobacteraceae; genus Neoroseomonas. Next base: position 76 of record JBDKIR010000144.1, read on the forward strand.
AACAAGGCGGCCGCCCGTGTCGGGGCCAGCAGCAATACGGGCGGCGCCAAGCCCGCTGAGGTGATCTCAGTCAAGCCGCGTCCGCTCAGTGTTTCCGCCGCACCAACCAGCAGGGCGGTATCACCACTGGTGATGACTACGGGCGTGCCACGGCGCAATTCGGAAATGGCGCGATGCACCCGCCGCATGGGCAGGATACGCGGATCGGCCATGGCTTCTTGGGCTGAAACGGACAAACGGGCACCTGCCAAATGCATTGGATGGATTTCCATTACGCTGTAATTCATTCGCCGTGAATGTGGCATCGCCACGGCGTTTTACGACCCCCCATCAATCTGCCCTCACCGCCCCATTATTTCATGATCCTCATCAAACCCCCGTGATAAACGGGTTGCGGTCCCGGGGGGGCGGGTGGCATGTTGGCCGTGGGGCAAAACAAGGTTTCCGGCATTTCGGAGCTGCAAAGAAACGCGAGGCTGACAGACTATGAACACCCCACATCCGGTTTTGATCGTTGACGATAATGACGCGCTGCGCAGCAGCCTGGCGGAACAATTGGCATTTGAAGGCGAATTCGTCGCCACCGGCGCCGCCAGCCTGGCCGATGCCGAAACCTTGCTGAGAAATGATGGTGCTCGTTTCGATGCCGTATTGCTTGATTTGGGCATGCCGGATGGGCATGGGCGCGATTTTTGCGTGAAATTGCGCCGTCTTGGGCTGCGCATGCCGATTGTCATGCTGACCGGTTCAGATGCGGAACAGGAAGTGGTGCGCTGCCTGGATGCCGGCGCCAATGATTACGTTGCCAAGCCCTTCCGCATTCAGGAATTGCTCGCCCGCCTCAGGGCGCAGATCCGTATTTTTGAAGGCAGTGAGGACGCGGTTTTCACAATCGGTCCTTATGATTTCCGTCCTTCGGCAAAGCTGCTGCAGGAACCGAAGCGTGGCCGGAAAATTCGCCTGACGGAGAAGGAAACCGCGATCCTGAAGTTTCTCTACCGTGCCGGTGGGCGGCCTGTGCCGCGTCAGATGCTGCTGACCAAGGTCTGGGGCTATAACAGCAATGTCACCACCCACACGCTTGAGACGCATATCTATCGTCTGCGTCAGAAGATTGAACCGAACCCGACCGAAGCCAGCATTCTGCTGACCGAAGGCGGGGGGTATCGGATCACCTCGGGCGAAGCCTTGGGTGAGGACGCGGATGAACGTCCCTGGGCCTTGGATGGCGGCGCAGCCCTGATGCAGGCCGGGTCTCGGTCCTGACCGGGCCGAGCTTGCCGCCTTAGTGTTTCCAGGTGATTTCCGCCGGGGCGGGCTCGGTCGGGTTCACCCGCAGCCACTGGCCATTCATCACGCTTTTGCCGGTGAAGGCCAGGATGAAGCCCCAATGGGATACCACCAGTGTGTGGGACCAATCGGCCAAAGCCGCCATTTCGGACCGGAAAAGATGAGCGCGGTCGATCACCTGTTCGGCCGGCTCTTCCACCGGGGGCCACCACACCTCCTCAATATGGTCCAGCACAACCCCGGGAAAATCCATCCTGAGCGCGGTGACGGGGCGGCCGATATCGCAGGTGAAGGCGTATCTTTCGCGCACCGTGGGGGTCACTGTCAGGCCCAGCCCCAATTTGCGCGCGACCGGTAAGGCCGTTTGCAGGGCGCGCGTATAGGGCGAAACGATAATCCGCCGAATGCCCTCATGCGCCAGGGCTTCGGCAGCCTCTTCCGCCTGCTGCTGACCGAGTGGGGTCAGTTTTGGGTCTATAATCCCCGGATCCTTGCGGGTTTGGGTGAAAAGCAGGTTGAATTCGCTTTGCCCATGCCGAAGCAGAATCATGATACGGCCCCCCGATCCCGTAAAAGAAATCAGGGCCTAGCCGGGCTATCGGTATCCCGCAACCTTGCCTGGCGTTGCGGCGCGCCGATCGGCACCCTAACTATAGCGGATAAGGAGCAATAATATGACGGGTGGCTTGCCGATTGATCTGATCCTCTTTGCCATGGTTGCGGCCTTTCTGGTGCTGCGCCTGCGGAGCGTGCTGGGCCGGCGGACGGGTTTTGAACGCCAAGCCCAATCCGAAGCCCCCCAAGCGGCGCCGGCGCGTGGCCCGGCTGCCGAGGTGGATATTGGCCCCCGCCCGGCGCAGGGCGGCGCCAAGCGCTTCATCCCGGCGCCTGCGACCGCCATCGGGCAGGTGTTGCAGCAGATCCAGCAACGCGACCGCAGCTTTGAGCCCAATCGCTTTTTGGATGGGGCGGAAACCGCCTTTGGGTTGATTGTGGAAGCCTTTGCCCGTGGTGATCGCGCCACGCTGAAGCCGCTGCTGTCTGATGATGCCTATGCCGGCTTTGATCAGGCCATTTCGGCCCGTGAAGCCGCGGGTGAAACCCAGCGTACAGAACTGCGCAGCATCGAAGAAAGCGCGATTGAGGCCGCCGAATTGCGCGGGTCCGTCGCGGAAATCACCGTGCGCTTGGTGACCGACCAGGTGAATATGGTGCTGGCGCGCGATGGCTCCGTCGCCTCCGGCGCGGAAGCGGTGACCGAAATCACCGATATCTGGACCTTCCAGCGCGATCTTTCCTACCCGGATCCGACCTGGAAATTGGTGGGCAGCAGCCCCGCCTGAATGTGACGGCTTGGCGGTTGCTGGCATGAGCGCCTAGGCCGCATGAGCCAAAGCCTCGCCTATATCGAGTTTCTGCCCCGGCTGCCCTTGTGGCTCATTGGTGTGCTGGGCGTGGTGGCTTTGGCGCTGCTGGGGTGGTCCGTTCTAGTGCGGGCGCCTGGGGTGCTGTGGCGCGGCCTCGCTTTTGGCGTGCTGTTTCTGGCCTTGTGCAATCCCCGCCTGCTGCGTGAGGAACGCGAAACCCATCCGGATATCCTGCTGCTGGTCGTCGACCAGAGCGACAGCGCGCGTTTGGGGGAACGCCCGGCGCGGCTTGCTGCCGCGCGCGCAGCCTTGGAAGCCCGTGCGGCAAGGCTACCCGGATTGGAACTGCGCGTTGTGGAGGTCCCCGAAGCGGGCCAGCATGGTACGGCGCTGTT
>JBDKIR010000145.1:0-7926 GCA_039797035.1 Pseudomonadota bacterium
TTTCATCGGTGGCGCCTATGTCCCGGCACGCAGCGGCAAGAGCTTCGCGGTGGTGAACCCGGCCACGGGCGTTGAGGTGGCGCGCGCGGCGGAAGGCGATGCGGCGGATGTGGATGCGGCGGTGACCAATGCCGCCAAGGCGCAGAAGGAATGGGCCAAGCTGCCGGCGCGCAAGCGCGGCGCGCTGGTGCATCAATGCGCCGCCCTGCTGAAGGAACATGTGGATGAGCTGGGCCGGCTGATCGCGCTTGAAACCGGCAAGGCACTCCGCACGGAAAGCCGCGTGGAAGCCAATGTGGTGGCCGATGTTTTCGAATTCTTCGGCGGGCTTGGCAGTGAATTGAAGGGCGAAAGCGTTCCCTTCGCCCCCAATGTGCTTTCCGTGACGGTGCGGGAGCCGCTTGGCGTTGTCGGCGCCATCATTCCCTGGAATGTGCCCATGCTGCTCATGGCGCTGAAGGTCGCGCCGGCGCTGGTGGCAGGCAATGCCGTGGTGGTGAAAAGCGCAGAAGAAGCACCGCTGGCAGTGCTGCGCATTTGCGAAATCATGAACCGCGTGCTGCCGCCGGGTGTCTTCAATATGGTGAGCGGCTTCGGCCCGGAATGCGGCGCGCCGCTGGTGACGCATCCGCTGGTCAAGAAAGTGACCTTCACCGGGTCGGTTGAAACCGGCAAGATCGTCTATCGCGCTGCTGCCGATAAGCTGATCCCGGTCACGCTCGAATTGGGCGGCAAAAGCCCGATGATCGTCTTTGCCGATTGCGATTTCGACAAGACGGTCTCTGGCGCGCTGACCTCCATGCGCTTCACGCGCCAGGGGCAAAGCTGCACCGCGGCATCGCGCATTTATGTCGAACGCCCGATTTTTGATCGCTTCGTCACCGCCATGAAGGACGCGGTGAATAACATGGTGATGGGCGATCCCTTGGATGAAAAGACCGATATCGGCACCATCATCAGCCAGGGCCAATTCGACAAGGTGAAGGGTTTCATTGCCGAGGGCACGGCCACAGCCGGCGCCACAGCACATGTTTGCAGCCGCATGCCGGAAGACCCCGCGCTGAAAAAGGGCCTGTTCCTGCAGCCGGTGATCTTCACGGGGCTCACGCGCGAAAGCCGCCTGGTGCGGGAAGAAATCTTTGGGCCCGTCACCGTGATCCAGCCCTTTGATGATCCGGAAGCCGTGCTGGCAGAGGCGAATGACTCCGATTACGGCCTGGCCGCCAGCCTTTGGACGAATAATCTCAAGGTCGGGCTTGATCTGGCGCATCGGCTTGAAGCGGGCTTGGTCCAGATCAACCAGAATCTCGTGGTGCAGGCCAATCTTTCCTATGGCGGCGTGAAGCAATCCGGCCTTGGCAAGGAAGCGTCCTTGGAAGCCATGCTGGAACATTTCACGCATAAGAAGACCATCATGGTGAATATGGGCTAAGGGGGAGCGTGATGGGGCGGTGGTTAGCAACACTGATTGTCCTGGCCGGTGTGGCTGGCTGCGCGCCAGAAACGCCCGCCCCATCCATGGCCCCGGAACCGCCGGGACCGGGCCTCGTAGGATGGCGGTCGATTGGCCTCAGCAACGCCATGTTCGAAAGCGCCTATGTCCAGGAACGTGAATTGGTGACCACCGGCCCCGTGCGGCGCGCCTGGATCATGCTGAATTTGCGCGAATCCATCCCCATTCCGGAAACAGGGGGCCGAGCGCTTTCGGTACGCTTCATGGGTGAATATCGCTGTGCGGAACGGCTCTGGCGCCCCTTGGAAGGCGCTTGGTTCGCGCGCCGCAATGCGCAACAACCCGTGCATGCGGAACGCCCGCGCCGCTCCGGCTTCCGAACAGCGGTCGAAGGCACGCTGGATGGAGCATTTTTGGACGCGGCCTGCGGGCTTTAAGGCCCGCCATTCTTGTTTGATTTTAAGTTTTATTTTACAATATGTAAGTTCCTTTGCCTTATCGGCTGGTGAACAAGGCCGCCGATGGGGAAAGCACCTGGTCGCAATGGATGGTAAATCGCCCGACAGTCGACCGCAGTCAGCAATATCTCGCCTTGGCACGACCCTGAAGCGGATATTGGCGCCGCTCAGGCTCCCCAGAGCGTTGCGACATGTCGCCAGTTTTCCGCATCGCCTGCACCTCATCGAGCAGCGCTTGGCGCGCATCGAAGCGTTTAGTCACGGCGGACGCACTACCTACATGGGCAATGGCTTGGTCTTGGTCAAAGCCATCGTCAACGGGGTACAGATCATCTACCTGGTCGAAGCGCATGACCGATTGATCGCGCCCTGGTTCATTGCGACCGGTCTTTATGAAACTGAATTGACCGAATTTTTCGGGCGTATTCTGCGCCCAGATGATCATTGCTTGGATATCGGGGCCAATTTCGGTTACTTCACCCTGCTTTTCGGGCGCTTCTGTCCCGAAGGAAAAGTCATGGGCGTGGAAGCTGATGAGGCGCTTTTCAAAATCGCCCTCGATAATATTCATATCAATGATTTGGGCCGGAATACGTCCCTTCGGCATGTTGCGGTTGGTGCATCTGAGGAACCCATGACACTCTTTCGGCGTGTCGGGCGCTCTGGCAACACCAGTATCAGCAGGGTATCGCAGAAATTTCTTGACCATCTTGGGGAAGCCGAAAGCGTTGAATTTTCTGTCGATGGCACAAGGATTGATACTCTTGCCCGACAATTTTCCGGCAAAATTGATGTCATGAAAATGGATATTGAGGGCGCCGAACCCCTGGCATTTGCTGGCGCAACAAATGTTTTTGCGCAAAATCCAGATCTACAGATCGTCATGGAGTGGTCGCCGGGACAAATCCGCGCTGCAGGCTTTGATGTTGGAAATTTTCTTACTTCGCTGTCCCAACTGGGACTTGGCATCCATCGGCTCGATCCGGCAGCGACCCCAATCAGCCAGGATCATCTGCTGAATATCCCCTATGCGGCAGGTATTCTGCTCACCAAGAAACCGCGTCGCTCCGGCGCCATTTGAGGGCCTGATAGATCGATTTCTAAAGCCCCGCCTCACCAAAAAGACGCGTCTGAACCCGGCGGATCATCGCAGGCGCTGCCTTCAATGATTGCAGACGTCGATAAGCCGCGACAGCATTCTTGATGTCCTTGGCCTGACGATAGGCATCGCACAATGCCTCCCACGCCTCCAAATCCTCGGGGTGGTTTTCGGTCAGTTCGCGTAAAAGATCGATTGCCGCGCGAAAATCACCTTGCCCGATCAATGCAAGGCCAAATCTCAACATCAAGCGCGGTTGATCCGGTTCTTGCTCACGCAATTCCTCAAGCACTACCATTGCTTCTTCCCAGCGTCTCAGGCCGAGCAAGCCAGAAATCAGGCGATAACGCGCTTCAGATGCATCGGCCTCAACGCCCAGTGCCTGCGAAAGCGCTGCCGAGACTTCCTCAAGCCCCTTCCCCTGCAACAACAAGATCTCTGCCAAAATAGTGGCAAATTCGGGTTCTGTAGGATGCGCCAGCATGGCACGCTGCACTGTGGCCGCTGCTTCCTGCAATCTCTCAAGCTCAATCAATGCCCGCAGAAGATCGTGCCAAATTTCGGGCGCCATTTCCGGCAAAGCAATGGCACGCTCATAAGCACGGATAAGCGCATCACGCCGTTCCATCGGAATGGAAAGTCGCGCCAGTTCACGGAGCAAGAACACATTGCCTGGCATGGCATCACAAGCAGCTTCAAGCGTCTTGAAGGCTGCATTGAATCTATCCTGTCGCCACAGCGCATCCACCAAGGACCAATGTGCCGCCGCGTTAGAAGGGTCCAGCCCCATCGCGGTGCGCGCCACTTCGGCTGCTTCAAGTGCTCGCCCTTCGGCCAAGAGAAAGCTGGCATATTGTTGGGTCAACCCGGCCGAATGGGGGAATTGGGCCACTGCACGCGCGGCGGCGGAACTGCCCACGGCGTAACGTTTCGCCTGCCAATAACCCGCGAGCAGCCCATGCTGCAAAGCCTCTCTTTCAGGGGCCAAATCACAGGCAGCCTGGTAGGCATCAATAGCTTCAGCATAATCCTTGGCTTGTAGCGCCTGATGCCCGCGCCGGCCTTGCAGCGCCACGCTTCCCGGCATGCCAAGGCAGGCGTCACGTAGCGCCTCACGCGCGGCGTCGCCACGTTCCTGACGGATCAGGGCATCCGCCAGAATAATCCACGCCGCTTCTTTTTCTTCATCACCGAGCTATGCGGCCAAAGCATCCCGCGCCGCCATTTCCGCTTCCATAAGTGAACCGGCCGCGAACAGAAAGCGCGCCAGCCAAACGCGAAACCTTCCCTCATCCGGCCAACGCTCAAGCGCGTTTTTGGCCAAATCAATGCCGGCGTGGAGATTTCGGGCACGCCAAAGTTCCGCCAAACGCGCCAAAGCTCCTGCTTCATCGGATGTATCAGAAGTGCCGGATGCCACAGCGCGCCCCATCGCCTCGGGAATGCCGAAGGCCACCCCTTAATAAACGACACTCATTTCTACAAGCTAAAGAATTAGGCTTTTCGTTCGCCCCCGCGGCCACCCGCGATCAACACCAGAATGATCGCCACCGCCGATGCCACCGTGAACAAGCCGAAACCGTTGATATAGCCAATCATCGCCGCCTGCCGGGTGATCTCGCCACTTATTTTCGCGAGTTCCTGCACCGTACCCACCCCATACCCCCCCATGGATTGCGGCAATTGCAGCGTTCGATTGAAGGGGGAGATCATTTCCGTCATGCGGCTGTAATTCATGGCGCCCGAGCGGATGATCTCAGCCACGCTCAACGAAATGAACAGGCTTGAACCGATATTACGCAGTAGATGGAAAATCGCCATGGCTTCCGGCAAGTGCTGCCGGTCCAGGGTCCTCAGCGTCAATACCGTCAGCGGTACCCAGATGATGCCAACCGCAATCCCTTGCAAAACGGCGTTCCACAGCAGGGCTTCCGGGTTCACATTCAAATCGAAATGCATCAACCAGACACCCGCCGCCACCATGGCGCCGAACCCTATCGCCATACCAATACGGGGGTCCCAGCGCCCAATCAGAAAGGTCATGGCAAAGCCGGTGGTGGCACCAATACCGCGGTACCCCACAATCTGGCCGATGATGCTATCCGGGTAGCCGGCATATTGCTGCAACAAGGATGGCAGCAAGACGATGGGCGTGAAATTCACCATGCCGTAAATGAACACCAGTAACAACCCCACCGCGTAATTCCTGTCGAGCAAAAGCCGCAAATTCAAAAAAGGCTGCTTGGCAGTCAGGCTATGGGCGATGAAGATATAAAAAGCGAGGATCGCCAGACAGGTTTCGATAATGATCTCGCCGGATTCATACCAATCCAGCCGCTGCCCGCGCGATAGCACCAATTGCACGCAGCCAATCGCCACCGTCAGCGCCAGAAACCCTGTCCAATCCAGCGGGGTGGGCTGGCCCGGTTGGTCCCGCGGCAAGGTCGCCCATAAGGCCAGGGTGGCTACCAAACCGGCCGGCACAATCATGTAAAAGGCCCAACGCCAACTATAGGCTTCCGCCAATTGCCCGCCAAAAACCGGGCCAATGACCGGCCCCAAGACCACCGTCATGCCGAAGATGGAACTCACCAGCCCGGCATGGCGGCGCGGGAAACTGTCCAGCACAATCGCATTCGCCAAAGGCACCACAGGGGCGCCGATCCCGCCCTGCACAATGCGCCATAACACCACGGTTTCCAGCGACTCTGCCTGACCGCACAAATACGTCGCCACCGTGAAGCCCAGCACGCAAATCAGCATCACGCGCCGCCGCCCGCCACGCGCCACCAGAAAGCCGGTCATTGGCGTGACAATCGCGGTTGCCAGAATATTGAAGGTTGTCGTCCAGGCGATTTCATCCGGTGTGGCCGCCAGGCTGCCTTGCATTTGCGGCAGCAGGGTGGAGGCAACCAGCAGCGTGGTCGCGTAGAGCGTGGAGCCCATCACCACCGAAGCCAGGATCAAGCTGCGGCGCAAAAGGGACAGTTGCAGGACTGGATTATTTTCTTCCATCAGTGCCGCCACGCGCCCAGCCACCCCATGGCAGGGGAGCGTTTTCGCAAGATTTTAACCCGCAACCCTATGGCGGACATGGGCTTTTCCTGCCAAGCTGAACCGAATGAGGGTCGAAATAGTGCCAAGTCTCAGCGCCGATGGCGAGCCCAAGCGCAAAATGCCGGAAAGCCCATGGGGCGCCCCCGGCCGGGTAGGGTGATATGCGCGCGCCTTTCCTACGACTGATCCTTTTGCTGGGCGTGCCTGTGCTGGCCCTAATTGCAGCCGGGGCGTTTTGGCTCACGGGTGGGCGCTATGTCACCACCGAAAACGCCTATATCCGCGCCGATATCGTGCAGATTGCCCCGGAAGTGGCTGGGCGCATCACGGAAGTCACGGTGCGCGACCATGCCCGCGTCACGGCGGGGCAGGTGCTGGTCCGGCTGGACCCCACCCCCTTTCGCCTCGCCCTGGAAATTGCCGAAGCCGAGTTGGAATCCGCCCGTACCCAGGTGGAACTGACGCGCGCCACCTTTGTGGAAAGCCAGAGCGAATTGGCCGAGCTGGAAAAGCGGGTGGAATTCCTGGCCCGTCAGGCCCGCCGCCAGGAAGAATTGGCCAGCCGGGGCATCGCCCCCACCATGCGCATGGAAGAAACCCAGCATGAAGCCCAGGTCGCGACAGACCGGCTGAATGGGGTGCGCCAACGCATGGTCCGCCTGCTGACCACGCTGAAGGGTGACCCGGACATGCCGGTGGAAGACCACCCGCAGGTGCGTGAGAAGGTTTCGGAACGGGACCGCGCGGCGCTGGATTTGGCGCGGACCGAAATCAAGGCCCCCACGGGCGGCACGGTAGTGAATTTCCGTCTGCAAATCGGCGAACAGGTGCGCGCCGCCACCCCGGTTTTTGCCCTGGTGTCAGACCGTCGGCCCTGGGTGGAAGCCAACCTGAAGGAAACCACCCTTACGCATGTTGCCGTGGGCCAGCGCGTGGATGTGGTGCTGGATATCTACCCGGATGTGACCTGGAAGGGCGTGGTGGAAAGCATCAGCCCGGCCACCGGCGCCGAATTCGCCATTCTGCCGCCGCAAAATGCCTCCGGTAACTGGGTGAAGGTGGTGCAACGCCTGCCAGTGCGCATCCGCCTTGAACCCCACCAGGGCGAACCCGCCTTGCGCGCCGGCGTGACCGCGACCGTTTCCATCGATACCGGGCGCGGGCGGAGCCTTGCGGATGTGGTGACGGGATTTTTTGATTTGTTCAGGGGCAAGGCGGAGGCAGCGGGGACGCGTTAGATTAGCCCCTGGCGCGATTTTCGCCCTTGGCCTTGGGCGCCTTGAAGGGCGCCACCTTGATTTCCCCCGCACGCTGACGGGCACGCGCGATATCAAAACTGCCCTGCATGCGCATCAGCGTATCCATGGAAACGCCAAAAGCCTTTTCGACCCTGATTGCCATTTCCGGCGATAGCGCGGCGCGTTCATTGAGCAATGCGGAAAGTGCAGGCCGCGTGACACCCAGCACCTTGGCCGCTTCCGTCACGGAAAGCCCGTGGGGGTCGATCACCTCATGCTTGATGAAGCCGCCCGGATGCGCGGGGTTTTTAAGGCGGATGCCTTGCGTGCTGGTCATTGCTGCGTCCTTCAATGATAATCCTCATAATCCAGGTTGATGATTTCAATTTCCGTCTGATCAATCCTGAACGTAAGGCGCCAATTCTTGGTGACTGAAAGGCTCCACTCCCCCTTGCGATCACCGGTCAATTGATGCGCCTGCCAGCTTGGTATGCTGCGCAATTCATCTTCCCGCGTCATGTCTTGCAGGAAGGAGATCATGCGCCGCAGCTTTGGCACCACAGCCGGTTGAAGGCCGGAAGCATCATCACCTTCAATGAAGCGCCGCAGGCCCTTGTGCAG
>JBDKIR010000146.1:0-6409 GCA_039797035.1 Pseudomonadota bacterium
CTGCGCGGCCTTGCCGTGGCGCTGCTGGGTGCGGGCCTTTGCAGCGCTGCCCTGCCAGCATCCGCACAAGCCCAGGCGGGGGGGCAGGGGTTGATCCAGGCCATCCCCATGCTGCAACGCCCGAATATCCCCATGCTGCCCGGCTTGCCGCCCGGGGGCGATCAGCTGCAACCACCGCCGGTATTTGATCAGCGCAGCCTTGCCGATCTGCCAGGGCAGGCGCGCGGTACCGAACGCGCCGGCAGCGCCACCCAGGCGGAAGGTGGCCCAACGCTGGTCACACCACTTGGCGATTTGCAGCGTGCGGCCGGCCCCGCCACGGCGGTTTTTGGCGCGAGCCTTTTCACCGGCCAGGCGCAATCATCTTCCGATGCGCCGAACCCGAATTATGTGCTGGCGCCGGGGGATCGGATCAGTGTGCGCGCCTGGGGGGCGGTGGATGCCGAACAGGTCGCGCAAATTGACCCAACCGGAAATCTGTTCCTGCCCAATATCGGCCCCATCCGTGTGGCGGGCACGCGGGTTGGCGATTTGCAGCGCGTGGTGGAAGGCGAAATCCGCCGCGTCTATACCCAACAGGTCCAGGTTTATGCGACAGTTCTATCGACGCAGCGCATTGGCGTATTCGTCACTGGTTTTGTGAAATCGCCGGGTCGTTACGCCGGTGTGGCTTCTGACAGCATCCTCGATTTCTTGCTGCGCGCCGGTGGCGTTGACCCCGCGCGCGGTTCCTTCCGGGAAATCAGCATCACGCGTGGTGGCGCGCCGGTGGTCAGCCTTGATTTGTACCGCTTCCTGATTGAAGGGCAGATCCCGCAACCGCGTTTGCAGGAAGGCGATACGATTGTGGTGGGCCGCCAGCGGCCCTTGATCGGCGCGGATGGCGCGGTGCGCAACAATTATCTGTTCGAAAGTGGCCAGCGTGGGCCGATGCGCGGGCAGGATCTGATCAATTACGCCCGCCCGCTGCCATCCGCTACCAATGCGGTGGTGCGCGGTGTGCGCAATGCGCAGCCCTTTTCGCGCTATGTCACCCTTGCTGAATTGGCGCGGCAAAGCCTGCAGGATCAGGATACGGTCACCTTCGTGGCGGATGTCTCGCTACGCAGCATTCGTGTGACCATTGAAGGCAGCCGGCTTTATCCTTCAGTGCTGGTGGCGGATCGGGATTTTTCGCTGTGTCAGATCCTTGATCATGTCGCGGTCGATCCTTCGCTTGCCAATACCTCGGCGGTATTTCTCCTGCGGCCCCGTCTGGCCCTGCAACAGAAACGCTCCATCGATGAAGCGCTGGACCGTCTGGAACGGCAATTGTTCCTCTCCCCCGCCATGACACCTGGCGTGGCCCAGGCACGTTCGGCGGAAGCGAATCTGGTGCTGTCCTATATCAGCCGCGCACGCCGCACCCAGCCGGAAGGGCGCTTGGTGGTGGTGAATGAAAACGGCACCTGCGCCCCGGTGCGGCTTGAAGATGGCGATGTCATTGTCATTCCCGAAAAATCCCAGACGGTGCTGGTGCAGGGTGAAGTGACCATGCCGCAGGCTGTGCTGTGGCGTGATGGCATGAGTATCCAGCAATTCCTTGATGCCGCGGGCGGCCTGACGGCGCGTGGCGCGCGGTCCACGCTGATGCTGCGTCGGCCGAGCGGCCAAGTCATTCTGGATCCGCAGCAGGCGCCGCAGCCGGGCGATGAATTGATCGCCCTGCCTTATCTTGATCCCAAGCTGTTCATCATGGGGCAGGAATTGATCGGCGCGATCTATCAGGTGGCACTCTCGGCGCGGGTTTTCACGAATTTCTGACCCAAGGCCCGCTTTGCTGGCGCGGGGGGATTGATCCCAGCGTCGCAGCGGGTTCCCCTGTGGGGATGAACGATTCACCGCCCGCCCCGCCGCCCAGCCTTACGGCGCTTTTCCTGACCTATGGGAAAATTGGCCTGATCGGCTTTGGCGGCATCAATGCCTGGGCGCGGCGCGTGCTGGTGGAAGAAAAGCGCTGGCTGACGGATCAGGAATATGCCGAAACGCTCGGCCTTGGTCAGGTTTTGCCGGGACCGAATGCACTGAATGCCGCAATCATGGTGGGCGATCGCTTCCATGGCTGGGCCGGGGCCTTGTTGGCGCCCAGCGCCATGTTTGGCGGCCCGCTGATCATCCTGATGGGCCTCGCGGTGCTCTATGATGCCTATGGCGAAGTCCCGCTGGTGCGGGCGGTGCTGGCCGGTGTTGCGGCCGCAGCAGCGGGCATGGTGCTGGGGACTGCGGTGAAGATGGCGCAGAAGCTGAAGCCGACTTGGGGGCTCTGGGCTGTGGGGTTGAGTGCCTTGGCGGCGGCCGGTTTCCTCCGCGTGCCATTGCCCATTGTGGTGCTGGGGCTGGCGCCTTTCGGCATTCTGGCCGCTTGGCATGCAGGGCGCGCGAAATGACCGCCGCGATTTTCTGGCAATTGCTGTTGGGGTTTGGGGCGATATCCCTGGTTTCCGTGGGTGGTGGCATTGCCGTCTTGCCGGAAATGCACCGGCTGGTGGTGGATGTGCATGGCTGGATGAGTGATGCGGATTTCGCGCGCCGCTTCGCCCTGGCGCAGGCAGCGCCCGGCCCCAATGTGCTGGTGGTGGGGCTGTTTGGCTGGCATGTGGGCGGCATCCTGGGCATGCTTACCGCCAGCGCCGCAATGACAGTCCCCACCAGCCTGATGGCCTTTGGCTTTTCCAGGCTGCGGGCGCGGCTCGCGGGGCAGGCTTGGCTGCGTGTGGTGGAACGTGGCCTGGTGCCCATTGCCGTCGGCCTTATTGCGGCTTCGGGTCTGATCCTGGCGCAGGGTTCGGCGGAAAGCCTTGTCACCATGGCTTTGACCATTTGTTCAACCTTCTTTGTGTGGCGCAGTGATGCCAGCCCGCTTTGGGTATTGGGGACCGGCGCCCTGATTGGTGCGTTGTTCTTGTGACTGGCCCCGGCCTGGTCGCGCCACCATTCCAGCCGGCGGCGCCGCGCGGATTGTGCACCGATTGCGGCGTTTCGCGCATGGCGGATGCCAAGGCCTGTGGCCAAGCCTGCCAATTCATCAAGCCTGATTATGCCGGCCTTGAAGCCGCGGTGCATGGCCGCGCACGCGATCCGGCGCGGCCTGATGAACTGCATTTCGGCCCGTTTCAGGCCATGTATCGCGCGCAATTGGCCGCGCCGCGCCCCGGGGCGCAATGGACTGGCATTACCACGCGGCTTGCGGAGAAACTGCTTGAAAGCGGTGCGGTCACGGCGGTTTTGACCATGGCGCCCGATCCTGAGGATCAGTGGAAGCCCGTGCCCGTCCTGGTTACCAAGCCAGAGGCCATGAAAGCCTGCCGGGGCATGCGCATGGGCTATGCGCCTTTGCTGGCCTTGTTGGAACCAGCCTTGGCGGCGGGGCATCGGCGCCTCGCGGTTATTGGCATTCCCTGCCAGGTCTATGCCTTGCGGGCGCTGGAACGGCGCCTTGGCCTGGAAGCGCTTTATGTCATTGGAACACCGTGTTCGGATAATACCACCACGGAAAACTTTCACCGCTTTCTGGCGCTTTTGTCGGAGGCGCCAGAGACCATCAGCTACCTGGAATTCCGCGCGGATTTTCACGTGGAATTGCGTTTTACCGATGGCCGGAAGCGGGAAATTCCCTTTCTGCAATTGCCAATCAGCCAATTGCCGGCGGATTTTTTTCCGCTGACCTGCCGCAGCTGTGTCGATTACACCAATGTGCTGGCTGATATTACCGTGGGCTATATGGGCGGCAGCGGGGCGCAATGGCTGCTGGTGCGCAATGAACGCGGCGCCGCGCTATGCACGCTGTTGGGTGATGAAGTGCGGCTTGAAGCGCCGCAGAGCGCGGGCAAGCGCGCCAGTGCGGTGAAGGGGTTTTTGGAAAACACGCGTCGCGCCGCGGGCGGCTTGCCGCTGCGCCGTATGCCGAATTGGCTTCGGCCCATCATGGGTTGACTGATGCCGCTCATCGGCCCGCGCGGCCTGGAATTCGCGCGCGCGCGGGTTGAAATGAAAGCCGTTGAAAGCGTGCTGCATCTTGAACGGGCGGCGCCCGCCAAGATGCGCAATATGGTGCCCGATCATGTCTGGGCGCTGGTCGCGCCCTATGGCCTCAAGCGGGAAAAAGAGACGGGCGGTGGCCCGTCTCAGCCATCCGCCCGGTAATTCGGTGCCTCACGCGTCACGGCCACGTCATGCACATGGCTTTCGCGCAAGCCAGCCCCGGTGATGCGCCGGAACCGCGCCTTGGTTTGCAATTCCGGAATGGTGGCGCAGCCCGTATAGCCCATGGCCGCCCGCAAGCCGCCGACCATCTGATGGATAACGGCGCCCACCGGGCCCTTATACCCCACGCGCCCTTCGACACCTTCCGGCACAAGCTTCAGCGAATCCTGCACTTCCGCCTGGAAGTAGCGATCCGCCGAACCGCGCGCCATGGCGCCGAGTGAGCCCATGCCACGATAGGATTTGTAGGAGCGGCCCTGATAGAGAAACACCTCGCCCGGGGCTTCATCAGTGCCAGCGAAGATACTGCCCATCATGGCGCAATCGGCGCCAGCGGCCAGCGCCTTCGCCAAATCGCCGGAAGACCGGATGCCGCCATCGGCAATCACCGGCACATCCTTTTCGCGCGCTGCGGCGGCACTTTCCAGAATGGCGGTAAGCTGCGGCACGCCGACGCCCGCCACAATGCGCGTAGTGCAAATGGACCCAGGGCCAATGCCGATTTTCACCGCATCCGCGCCCGCTTCAATCAGCGCCAAGGCACCTTCCGGGGTGGCCACATTGCCAGCGATCACCTGCACGGAATTGGACAGGCGCTTGATGCGTTCCACCGCCTGCATCACGCCACCGGAATGGCCATGCGCGGTATCCACCACCACGACATCCACGCCCGCCGCAACCAGCAATTCCGCGCGGTGCAGGCCATCTTCGCCAACACCGGTCGCTGCCGCGGCGCGCAAGCGGCCCATGCCATCCTTGGAGGCATGCGGATTGGCCTGCGCCTTGTCCATGTCCTTGACCGTGACCAAGCCAACGCAACGCTGCGCTTCATCGACAATCAGCAGCTTTTCAATGCGGTGCTTGTGCAGCAAATCCCGCGCTTCGGCCGGCGTCACCTCTGGCGAGGCGGTGACAAGGTTTTCCCGTGTCATCAATTCATAGACCCGCAGATTGGGGTCATTGGCGAAGCGCACATCACGATTGGTGATAATGCCCACCAGGCGGCCAGAGCCGCGTTCCACCACCGGAATGCCGCTGATGCGATGCCGATCCTGCAGCGCGCGCACCTCCGCCAGGGTCTGGTCGGGGTGGACCGTCAGCGGGTTCACCACCATGCCGGATTCGAATTTCTTCACCTGCCGCACCTGCGCGGCCTGATCTTCCGGGGAGAAATTCTTGTGGATCACGCCAATACCACCGGATTGCGCCATGGCGATCGCCATGGGCGCTTCCGTGACCGTATCCATCGCCGCCGAGATCAGCGGGATATTAAGCCGGATGTCCTTGGTCAGGCGCGTATGTGTTTGCGTCTGATTGGGCAACACGGTCGAATAGGCGGGCACGAGCAGCACATCATCAAAGGCGTAAGCCTCAGCGATGGCGGCGGGCCGCCGACCGGCGGTGGAGGGTTCAGAAGTTTTATCGAATGCCATGGTGGACCTTTCGCGATCCGCGACCTTGGCGATCCTCCATAGACAGATGCGCGCCCCGGGGCAAGCGTGCCGGGGGCAAGAAAACCACCTTCAGCCGCGAAATCCCTGCGCGACGACGTAAAGCTCCGCCGAATCCTTCCGGCTGGCTGGCGGCTTGAGGTGCCGCACCGTGGCAAAATATTGCTTCAGCGTGGCCAGCATTTCCTTTTCGGATCCCCCCTGGAACACTTTGGCGATGAAGCCACCGCCCGGGGTCAGCACCTTGCAGGCGAATTCCAGGGCGAGTTCCGCCAAGGCCATGATGCGCAAGTGATCGGTGGCCGCGTGCCCGGTGGTATTGGGCGCCATGTCAGACAGCACCAGATCCGCCTTGCCCCCCAGGGCTTCGATGATGCGCGCTTCGGCTTCGGCTTCCTGAAAATCCCCTTGCAGGGTTGTGGCGCCTGCCACCGGGTCCATGGGCAGGATATCCAGCGCCACCACCTGGCCCCGCGCGCCCACGGCCTGCACCGCCACTTGTGTCCAACCACCCGGCGCGGCGCCCAAATCCACCACCCGGGCACCAGGGCGGAGCAGCTTCGCCTTATCGTTCATTTCAAGCAGCTTGAAGGCCGCGCGGGAACGAAAGCCGCGTTCCTTCGCCGCCCGCACATAGGGGTCGTTCAACTGGCGATTGAGCCAGCGCTGGCTGGCGGTGCTGCGGCCTTCGGCCGTGCGCAGGCGGGTGGAAACGC
>JBDKIR010000147.1:0-5178 GCA_039797035.1 Pseudomonadota bacterium
TTCGGCACTCGCCTCATCCTCATCATTGCGGAAAATGCCAACCTCATAACGGACGGATGTATTGCCCGCGCGGGCGCAGCGCAGCCCGCAGGTAATGTCATCGGGGAAAGCGATGGGCGCGAAGTAACGGCACTGGGTTTCAACCACGAGGCCAATCACCGGCGCTGTCGGGATATGCAAAAATCCCGACGCGGTCAGAAAACGCGCCACCGCGCTATCTATCCAGGAATAATAGATGACGTTGTTGATATGGCCATAGACGTCATTATCCATCCAGCGTGTCGCTATCGGGATGAACATGGCGTAATCGGCGCGCCGGCCGCGTTGCTTGCTCATGCGCGTTGCCTATTTGCCCAGCGCGCGTGTCACAATCGCATCATCCACGCATTCGGCGAAGCTCGGCTCACGCGCAATGACGCCCGCGCTTTTCATCGCACCGCGCAATTGCGTAAAGGCGGCTTCCGGGAAATGCGGCGTTTCCGGCCAAAGCCGTGCGGCCTGATAACGCGCCAAGCCATGGGTCAATTCCGGCACAGTCACATCGGGGAAAAGCGGCGCGACAGTCGCGGCAATTTCCGCCGCCGGCGCGGCATAGACAAACGCAAGCGCATCGGCCAAGGCGCGCGTCATTGCCGCAAATTCCGCACTGAAGCGCTGGATATTCGCCTCGGTGGCATAGAGCGCAGTATAGGCGCTTGGCCCCCGATCAGAAGCGCGGTGCCACACCGCGCCGCCCTTGGCTTCCAAGCGCGTTGCGAAGGGTTCGAACATTTGCGCGATATCAAGCCGCCCTTCAGCCACCGCTTCGGCGTTTTCCGCCATGGTCTTGTCCGTCACGCGGGCCAGGGCGTCCGGGTCCACCCCCGCCTGGCGCAGATCATCCTGCAGGCACCACCAGGGGGTTGGCACTTCCTTCACGCTACCGAAGCGGAGCTTGGGCAAATCCTTCAGGCTGAAGCCGGGGTTGGGTCCGCGCCCCAGCAACAGGAAGGGATCGCGCATCACCACCGCGCAAAAGGACCGCAAGGGGCAGTTGGGATCCGCGGCGCGCATCATGATCACGCGCATGGGGCCAGACCAGGCGACATCGGCCTGATCCGCCAGCAGGGTTTCGGCTGCGCGGTTCGGGTCGCCAGCCGTGGCGCGGGTCACTTCAACGCCGTGTTTGGCGTAAAAGCCGCGCAGTTCCGCGACATAAAAGGGGGCGTAGAAGACGGCACGGAAAGGTTCAGCAAGACGGATGGGTTGCACGGCTTTTGCTCCTGTAATGCCCCCAGTTTGCCCGAGCTTTGCGCCGAGGTCAGCCCTGCCCGGCAGCAGCCCGAGTCGCGCTTGCGAAGGCAGGGCAAGAACACCTGCTAAAGCCTTGCGCGCATTGGGTCCGTTACGGATGCCCTTCGCTACAAGGCGTGGAAACGCTATATCTTGTGCCTTGTTTCCGGATGACCCACCAAAAGCTGTGGATAATTTGGAAGCAGATCGATTTTCGTCCCAGGAGTTTCATGTCCGCCGCCGCGCCCAAGCCAGATCAGGCCACCAGAATTGAGCCCTTCCGCCTGCGCGGGGCAAATTTCAACTTGCTTGTGCTCCGCCTGCTTGATCATCGGCCAGAAGCGGTTGTGCCCGCGATCGGGGATCAGTTCCGCCGGGCCCCGGGTTTCCTGCGCTTCGCCCCCATTGTTCTTGGCCTTTCGGATTTGCAGGTCCCACCGAATGAGGTGGATTTCCCCGGGCTGATCCAGGGGTTGCGGGACCTCGAAATCATGCCGATCGGCACCACCGGCGGCACGGTGGAAATGCGCAATGCGGCGATGTCTTACGGCCTTCCCCCGGTGCGCAGCAGTGGCGGCAAGGAAAACGCGGAGGATACGTCCCCTCCCCCATCAGCGTCTGGCGAAGCCGCAAGCCAGCCCCCGGTGGCGCCGCCCAGCGTGAAGCCTTCGGCAGCGCGCAAGACCATGGTGGTGGACCAACCCGTGCGCGCCGGACAACGCATTTGGGCGGAAGGGGCGGATCTGATCGTGACCTCCACCGTCAATGCCGGGGCTGAATTGATCGCGGATGGCAATATTCATGTCTATGGCGCGCTGCGCGGCCGCGCCATTGAGGGTGGCGCCGACAATATGGAAGCGCGGGTATTCGCGCTGAATTTCGACCCGGAACTGGTTTCCATCGCCGGCTTCTACGCCGTGCGGGAAGGCTTTCCGGCGGCACAAATCGGCAAGGCGATGCAGGTGCGTCTGGTGGGTGAGCGCATGCGCTTCGACCCGATCGCCTGATCGCGGCGGGAGCATTTCCAAGCCAAGTGGAGACACTCGGCGCTTTGGGAAATGCGCCCAAATATCGGTTTAAGGCATGTCCGTTGCGCGGAGGCGAAGCGGAGATGCCAGAGTTTCAGGGAGGCATTGGCTATGGCTCAGGTTATTGTGGTGACATCAGGCAAGGGCGGCGTCGGCAAGACGACATCAAGCGCCGCCTTCGCAACCGGCCTTGCCCAGCGCGGCAAGAAGACGGTGGTGATCGATTTTGATGTCGGCTTGCGCAATCTTGATCTGATCATGGGCGTCGAAAGGCGCGTGGTCTTCGACATCATCAATGTCATTCAGGGTGAAGCGCGGCTGAGCCAGGCGCTGATCCGCGACAAGCGTGTTGAAACCCTTTCCATCCTGCCGGCCTCCCAGACCAAGGATAAGGATACGCTGACCAAGGAAGGGGTCGCAAAAATCATCGAGGAATTGTCCAAGGAATTCGATTATATCCTGTGCGACAGCCCCGCCGGTATTGAGAAGGGCGCACTGCTGGCGCTGTATTTTGCCGATCAGGCGATTGTGGTGACGAACCCGGAAGTGTCATCTGTGCGGGATTCGGATCGCATCCTGGGCGTGCTGCAATCCAAATCGAAGCGCGCCGAGGAAAAGCGCGAACCGGTGAAGGAACATCTGCTGGTGACGCGTTTTGACCCGAACCGCGTGGAAAAGGGCGAAATGCTGAAGCTGGATGATATTCGCGAAATCCTCGCTATTCCGTTGCTCGGCGTGATCCCCGAAAGCGAAAGCGTGCTGCGCGCATCCAATACCGGCACGCCGGTGATCATGGATAATGAAAGCAATGCCGGCCAAGCCTATGCGGATGCGGTTTCCCGCTTCCTGGGTGAGGATGTGCCGCATCGCTTCCTGGAAGCGGAACGCAAGGGCCTGTTCCGGCGCTTGTTTGGTGGGAGGGCCGCGTAATGTCCTGGCTCGATTTATTCCGTGGCCGGCGCAAGGATGATAGCGCCGTTGCCGCCAAGGAAAGGCTGCAAATCGTCCTTGCGCATGAGCGTATCGGCCGCAATCGGGAGGATTTCCTGCCGAAGCTGCAACAGGAATTGGTCGCGGTGGTCGCGCGCTATGTCGCGATTGACCCGAGCAAGGTGAATGTGAACCTGGATCGCGGCGGGGATATGTCCACGCTCGAGATCGAGATTGAATTGCCCGCGCCTTCCGCCATGCGGCTTGCTTCAGCGCGCTGACCCAAGACCGCTGAAGGGCAGCGCCTGCCCTTCAGCGCCCTTCCTGGCGCCAAGCCAGAATAACCGTAGCCAAGACCAGGCCCAGCGCCAGCCAGGCGGGTAGCAGCGGCACGGCGGAACGGCTGATCACGCGATGATCTTCATTGC
Organism: Pseudomonadota bacterium; assembly: GCA_039797035.1. Taxonomy (GTDB): domain Bacteria; phylum Pseudomonadota; class Alphaproteobacteria; order Acetobacterales; family Acetobacteraceae; genus Neoroseomonas. The sequence continues at coordinate 3,659 of JBDKIR010000147.1, forward strand.
GCCGCAGCCCAATCCAGCCAGCCCCCGCCGCGTCGCGTCCCGGCGCTACCATGCGCAAATCCGGCACGGCAGGTGTGGCTTCAACGCCCAGCCAGCGTAACGCGCCGCGCCCCTGGACCAATGGCCGCAACTTGTCCCCATCCAGGCGCAGATCAGCCCATTCCAAGGGGTTGGCAACGGCAGCGGCCGCAAAGGCCATTCTCTGCCCATCCGCCACCTGCCAAACCCCCGCCAGCGGCGCTGGCATCTCCGCCATGCTGCGCCCGCCCTGGGAAGGCCCAGACCGTAATGTGGTGGTGGTTCCATCCGGCGCCGTAATGGTGAGTTCGGGCGGCGGTGCCTCGGCCAGGCTGCGGCGGGTGACGAAAAGGCGGCCGGCTTCGATACGTGCCGACAGGTCTTCCTCTTCCAGGGTGGTTTCGCGCATCAGCCAATGCGCAACGCGGCGCAATACCTCCTGCTGGGGGCCACCGCCATCATGGCCACGCCCCCATAGCCAGATATGATCGGAAAGCAGCAGCGCCACACGGCCCTCCCCAACCCGATCCAGCAGCATCAGGGGCGCACCATCGGGCGATTCCATCACCGCGGTACCTGAACGGGCTTCCCCGCGCAGCCACCGATACCATTGGCCCCAGCTTGGATCCGTCGTGGCGGTATTGGTGCCTTGCAGCGCTTCGGTCACCGGGTGGCGCTGGCCGAGTGCGCTGATGCGCGGCCGAAATGGGGCTTCTTCCACCCCGGCGCCCCGGCCCAAAGGCCGTGCCGGTAATATCTGGGCCAGTGGCGTAAGCGCCAAGGAAGCCGGCCCCGCGAATTCCGGGCCGACACTCATCAACAACGCGCCGCCGCCACGCACATAATCGGCGATATTGCGGAGATAGGTCGGCGGCAAAAGGCCACGATTGCTGAAGCGATCAAAGACCACCAGATCGAATTCACGCAGCTTCACCTGGAATAATTCGCGCACCGGAAAGGCAATCAACGCCAATTCATTCAGCGGCGTCAGATCATCCTTTTCCGGCGGGCGCAGAATGGTGAAGTGCACCAGATCAACATTGGGATCCGCCTTCAGAAGCCGCCGCCAGGCGCGTTCCCCGGCATGCGGCTCACCCGAAACAAGCAGGACCCGCAAGCGATCCCGCACACCATTCACGGTGATCACCTGACGATTATTGAGCGTGCTGACTTCCCCGGGCCGTGGCGCCGCTTCCAGTTCGATTACCATGGGCCCGCCGCGCAGCACCGGGATGGAAAGGCTGTGTTCCTGCCCAAGCGGTATGTCTTGGCGTTGTGCCGCGCCGCCATCACGGCGAATGACCAAGCCGGCCGTGCCCCCGGCCGGCGCGCCCAGATCATCAATCGCCAGCCGCAATTCCACCTGCTGGCCGACAATGCCAAAGCCCGGGGCAGAGATCAGCCGCAAGCGACGATCCACCTCGCCCGCCCGCCCGGGGATCAGCACGTGAAAGGGCGCATCGAAGGGCAGGCTATGCGGGGCATCATGAACCTGCCCATCC
>JBDKIR010000148.1:0-8538 GCA_039797035.1 Pseudomonadota bacterium
CAATGCAGCGCTACCAGCAGCGCCTTGGCACCGCGCATGACGAGGAGAGAGAGCGGCAGGATGACCAGCGGCCAGATCACCGCATGCACCCATAAATCCGGCCGGAAGCGCGCATCGACCCAAAGTGCCAGGATCACGGCAATGGCGCCAATGACGAAAATACCCGCCATGGCGGGACCGTCTCCGGCGTCATGCGCGCTTAAATCCAGGTGGCAGGATGAACAGCTGGGGCGAATGGCAAGCAGTCCTTGAAACAGCTTGCCCTTCCCGCAGCGCGGGCAATGCCCGGTTAATGCCGCGATAAGCGGCGTGACGCCGCCGCCCCGAGAGAATTCCATGGGCGACGGCGCCGCTAAACCCTTAGTGATGCGCGATTTCGCCCGCGCCCCACCAATAGATGCAGACAAACAGGAACAGCCACACCACGTCCACGAAGTGCCAATACCAAGCGGCGGCTTCGAAACCGAAATGACGTTCGGGTGAGAAATGGCCCTTGATGGCGCGGATCAGGCAAACGAACAGGAAGGTGGTCCCGACAATCACATGGAAGCCATGGAAGCCCGTGGCGAGGAAGAAGGTCGAGGGATAAACGCCACCGCCCGAGAATTTGAACGGCGCTTCGGCATATTCCCAAGCCTGCAAGCCACTGAAAGCCAGCCCAAGGAGCACGGTCAGAGTCAGGCCATTGATCAGCCCCTTCTGGTCACCATGAAGCAGCGCGTGGTGCGCCCAGGTCACGGTGCAGCCCGACAGCAGCAGAATCATGGTGTTCAGGAAGGGCAGACCGAAAGGATCGAAGGTCAACACGCCCTGGGGCGGCCAAATGGCCACGGTCGCGCCAGAAACATGTTCCGGCATCAGCGCGTAATGGAAATAGGCCCAGAAGAAGGCGACGAAAAACATCACTTCTGAGGCAATGAACAGGCTCATGCCATAGCGCAGACCAATCCGCACGATCGGCGTATGCAAGCCTGGCGTGCGGCTTTCATTCACCACATCGCGCCACCAGAAGAACATGGTGGCCAGCGTGCCCGCGAGGCCCAGCATGAACACCCACTTCAAGCCGTAATGGGCCCAAAGCACGATGCCCAGCACCAGGGCGCCACCCGCAAAGGCCCCAGTCAGCGGCCAGGGGGACGGGTCCACCAAGTGATAGGGATGCTTATGGAGCGGTGGCGCTTCGCCATCGACCATGGTGCCATGAGCATGAGGTGTGCTTGCCATATTCAGTCCTGGTGCTTTCAATTGGCGCAGGGTGCGCGCCTTCCTCTTCGCGACGCATCAATCCCGAAACCGCCCTTGGAATCAAGCCCATTGGCGGCGAAATCGACACTTCTCATCAGATCAATTCTGCCCGGTACTGGCGCGCCCCACATGCGGCCCGGCATTGGCGAGCGCGCCAGCGCGTTGGGCATCCTCCATGGTGCGGAAAAAGCTGTAGGAAAGGGTAATGGTGGTGACATCGCGGGTATTCGGGTCTTCCGCGATTTTCGGATCCACCCAGAAAGTCACCGGCATTTCCACCCTTTCGCCAGGCGCCAGGGTCTGCTCGTCAAAGCAGAAACAAGCCACCTTGTGGAAATACCGCCCCACCTTCTCAGGCGTCACATTATAGAGCGACACCCCGGTGACCGGCGTTTCCGCCCGATTGGTGGCGGCGTAAAAGGCCAAGCCTTCCTCACCCAGGCGCAAGGTGACCGAGGTTTGTTCGGGCACAAAGCGCCAGGGCAGGCTTGGATGCGTGGTGGCGTTGAAGCGGATGGTGATCTGCCGATCGCTTGCGGCCCCTGGGGCGGCCGCACTGCGCTGGGTTGTGCCGCCATAACCCGTGACCCGGCAGAACAAGGCGTAAAGCGGCACCGAGGCGAAAGACAGACCCAACATGCCGGCCACCACACCAACCACAATGAAGCCGGTGCGGCGATTGCGCCGATGAATGGTCGCTTGGCGATCTTCCTGTTTCATGATCCGCATGTGGGGCGTGCCCGGCCAGACTCAACCACGCAATAGGCGCGCAATGCCAACAACGTAAAACAGCACTGAAAGCCCCACCAACAGCAACAGGAGCGCAATATTGCGCCCGCGGCGGCGCTTTTCAAAAAGGGCGCGTTCTTCAGGGGTCATGGCGCAAGAATCAGCTTTTCCGCCGCAAAGGCTGCGAAAAGCGCAAAAAGATAGGTTAGGGAGAAGCGGAAGCACTTCTTGGCCGCTACATCATTCACGAGGCTGCGGCCCGTTTCATCCTGCGCCTCGCGCCAAACCGCCACAGCATGGCGAATGAAATTCAGCCCAAGCAGCGCGGCAATCCCACCATAGACCGGCCCGGAAAACCCAATGAACCACGGCGCCAGGCCAAGCGGCGCCAACGCCAGCGTATAGACCAGGATCTGCTTGCGGGTTTCACGCGCGCCCGCCGTGACTGGCAGCATGGGCACGCCCGCCTTGGCGTAATCCTCATGCGCCCAAAGCGACAGGGCCCAGAAATGCGGCGGGGTCCAGATGAAAATAATGGCGAATAGGATGATGGGCACAAGGGTGATGTCACCCGTCACCGCGGCCCAACCAATCACGGGCGGGAAGGCACCAGCCGCGCCGCCAATCACGATATTTTGCGGCGTGCGGCGCTTCAGCCACATGGTATAGACCACGACGTAAAACAGAATTGAAAAGGCAAGCGCAGCCGCCGCGACATAATTGGTCGCGAATGCCATGACCACCACAGACCCAACGCCAAGCAGAATGCCAAAGCCCAAGGCAGCATTCGGTTCAATGACACCGGCGGGAATGGGGCGGCGCGCCGTGCGGCGCATCACCGCATCAATATCGCGGTCATACCACATATTGATCGCACCGGATGCGCCGGCGGCCACCGCAATGCAGAGAATGGCAATAACGGACAGTGCCGGGTGCAAATGCCCCGGCGCGACCAACAGGCCGGCGACCGCACTGAAGACCACCAGCGACATGACGCGCGGCTTCAGCAGCGCGATCCAATCGCGCACTTCTGAAACATTATAGGAAACAGCAAGGGGGGCCGCGCCCCCCTTACCATTCTCGATGACAGAATCGCTCATTGTCGCGCCACCCAGCTAGAGCATTTTCAAGCCAAGTGGTTTCACTTGGCGGCTCGGAAAATGCGACCCAACAATATCAAGGGGAATGCCCGCTGCGCGAAGACGCATCAGGCATTCCCGAACCGCCTTAGCGCAGGCGGGGAAGTTCTTCGAAGGTATGGAAGGGCGGCGGGGAAGCCACTTGCCATTCCAAGGTCGTCGCACCGGGGCCCCAAGGATTCGCCGCCGCCTTGGCGCCGGACCGGAAGGTTGCCCAGACCACGTAGAAGAAGAACACGAAGGACACGACCGAAATGATGGCGCCGACCGAAGCCACAAAATTCCAGCCCCACAGCGCATCCGGATAATCCGGATAACGGCGCGGCATGCCCTGATTGCCCGAGAAATGCATCGGGAAGAAGGTCAGGTTCACGCCGACAAAGGTGAGCCAGAAATGCAGCTTGCCCAGCGTTTCGGAATACTGCCGGCCGGACATCTTGCCGATCCAGTAATAGAAACCGGCATAGATGGAGAAGACCGCACCGAGTGACAGCACGTAATGGAAATGCGCCACAACGTAATAGGTGTTGTGCAGCACCTGATCGATGCCCGCATTGGCCAGCACAACGCCCGTCACGCCACCCACGGTAAACAGGAAGATGAAGCCAACGGCGAAGAGCATCGGCGTATCAAGCTTGATCGACCCGCCCCACATGGTGGCAATCCAGGAGAAGATCTTCACCCCAGTCGGCACCGCGATAACCATGGTCGCCGCCATGAAGTAGGCGCGTGTATCGACATCCATGCCCGAGCTGTACATGTGGTGCGCCCAGACGATGAAGCCGACAAAGCCAATCGCCACCATCGCATAGGCCATACCGAGGTAACCAAACACCGGCTTGCGGCTGAAGGTCGAAACGATGTGGCTGATGATCCCGAAGCCCGGCAGAATCATGATGTAGACTTCCGGGTGGCCGAAGAACCAGAACAGATGCTGGAACAGCACCGGGTCGCCGCCACCTTCCGGCTTGAAGAACGCCGTGCCGAAATTGCGGTCCGTGATCAGCATGGTGATCGCACCCGCCAATACCGGCACCGCCAGCAGCAGCAGGAAGGCCGTGACCAGCATGGACCAGACAAAGAGCGGCATCTTGTGCAGCGTCATGCCAGGGGCGCGCATGTTGAAAATGGTAGTGATGAAGTTGGCCGCCCCCATGATGGACGAAGCCCCCGCCAAGTGCAGCGAGAACAGCGCCAAATCCATCGAAGCGCTGGAATGGAACTGGTTATCGGAGAGCGGGGTATAAATCGTCCAACCCGCACCCGCGCCTTCGCCCACGAACATGCTGGCACCCAGCAGCAGGAAGGCCGGCACCAGCAACCAGAAGGAAATATTGTTCATGCGCGGGAAGGCCATGTCAGGCGCCCCGATCATGATCGGCACGAACCAATTGCCGAAGCCGCCAATCAGCGCAGGCATGACGACAAAGAACACCATGATCAGCCCGTGGGCGGACACATAGGCGTTCCACATCTGGCCATCGGCGAAATACTGCATGCCCGGATGCATCAGTTCCAGACGCATCAGCAATGACAGGCCAATACCGATGATCGCCGCAAAGAGCGAGAAGATGATGTAAAGAGTGCCGATATCCTTGTGGTTCGTTGAAAAGAACCAGCGCGCCACGAAGCCCGGCGTATGGTCGTGGTGGTGATCGTCGTGATGGGTGTGCGAAGCGGTTGCCATGTCTCTTTTCCCTGATCCGCGCCTTACCGGCGGGCCTCCGCAATCTGAACGGGTTCCTGGGTGGCGGGCGCCGCAGCCATCGCCGGCGCGCTGCCATCAGCCTGGGCGAAGCGCTTCCGCGCATCCGCAAGCCAAGCATTATATTCTTCACGCGGCACAGCGCGCACGGCGATCGGCATGAACCAGTGATTGGTGCCGCAGATCTGATTGCACTGCCCGTAATACACGCCCGGCCGATCCGCGCGCAGCCAGGTTTCCATGGTGCGGCCCGGAATGGTGTATTTCTGCACGCCAAGCGCGGGCACGAAGAAGGAATGGATCACGTCATACCCAATGGTCATCACGCGGACATTGGCGCCCACAGGAATGACCAGCGGATTATCGACTTCCAGGTTGCGCAGCTGCCCCGGCTTCAGGTCAGCGGTCTGCACCGGATAGCTATCGAAGGTGAAATTGCCCTGATCGGCATAGGTATAATTCCAATACCACTGCCGACCCTGTACATTGATCGTCAGATCCGCTTCCTGCGCGCGATCCTGATAATAGATCAGGCGGAAGGACGGAATCGCGATCACCACCAGGATCAGCACCGGAATCACCGTCCAGGCAATTTCAAGCCCGGTGTGGTGGCTGGTCGTAGAGGGGTTCGGATTGCGGCTCGCGCTGAAGCGCCACACGCAATAGGCCAGCAACACCAGCACGAAGATCGTGATCACGGTGATGATGCCGAAGACCAAGCTATTGAAGGAACCAATCGCGTCCTTGATAGGCCCGCCCGAAGGCTGCAGCCCCATGCCCCAGGGCGCGGGCGCCCCGACCAAACCTTGCGCAAGGGCTGGCACCGCGAGCACCAACCCCATCACCCCAGCCGCCACGCCAGCCAAACGCCGGCCGAGGCCCACAATGAGGCGCTTTGCCATCAAAGCCTTCATCAACCCGTCCTATTCGTACGTGGAAACCACGCCGTTTCAAACTGTTATACGCCAAAACACCATCAGGTCGAAGCCCAAGGGTCCCAACGTCGGCGGACCATAATCGCCCGACCCCGCACCGCACAAGGGCAGGCTGACAGAAAAGGCAAAGAAAGCTGCAACAAGCCCTTCAAGGCTCACCATCAGCGGGCTCTTCCTCGCTGATGTGATCGACCATATCGGCCAGCATGGACCGGATATGCTCATCCCCCACAACGTAAAAAACCTGCCTGCCCCGCCGATCCGCCTGCAAAAGCCGGGCAGCCCGCAACAGCCGCAAATGATGCGACACCAGGGATGCAGAAATTCCCAGCCGTTCCGCCATTTCGCTGACAGCCGCCGGCGCATCCCGACACGCCAGAATGATCTTGAGGCGCGTCGGGTCACTCATGAGCCGGAAGGTCTCGGCCAGCTCAACCACCAGATCATCGCCGATCCTGACGCGCCCGCGCATGCGATTTGCCTCCAGAGCGTCGCAACATGGCGCCAGGGCGCGGTTTTTCGCAAGCCAGGGCTTGACGCGCCACCGCAATGGCCCAAGCTTCATTTCCAGTTAAGTATCTGAAAATTCAGAGATATATGTAGAAATGAACACCTATTCACCCATCACACGACGGCGCGCTGGCCTTGGGCTGTTGGGGCTTTTGCCCTTGCCTGCGCTGGCGCAAGGCCGCCCAGCGCCTCGCGCCCTATCGACCATCGCCATGGTTGGGGATTTGGTGCGCACCATTGGCGGCGATCACGTCCGGGCGGAAACGCTGATCGGCGAAGGGGTGGATCCGCATCTGTTCCGCCCCACCCGGGCCGATATTGCGCGGGTACTTGGTGCGGACATCATTTTCGCCAATGGGCACCGGCTGGAAGGGCGCATGGGCGATGTGCTGGCGCGTGCGGCGGCCAATGGCAAGGCGGTTGTCATGGTGGCGGAATCGATCCCGAAGGATCGGTTGCGCGCCAACCCGGACTATCCGGATGCCGCAGATCCGCATCTCTGGATGGACCCAAGCCTTTGGGCCGAAGGCGCCGGCAGCATCGCCGCGGCGCTCGCCCGCCTGCTGCCGGACGCAGCCACCAGCTTCGCCAATAACCTCGCCACGCTCCGCCAGGCGCTGACAGCGCTTGATGCCTATGGGGCGCGGGTCTTGGGCAGTATTCCGCCGGCGCAGCGCCTGCTGGTCACGGCGCATGACGCTTTCGGCTATTTTGGCGCCCGCTACGGCATTGCGGTGGATAGCATCCAGGGCCTCTCCACCGAATCGGAAGCCAATCTCGCGCGGATCGAGGCCTTGGTGAGCAGCCTGGTGGATCGGCGCATCCCGGCGGTCTTTGCCGAAAGCTCGGTGCCGGACCGCACAGTCCGCGCCCTGATCGAAGGGGCTGGCGCCAGGGGCCAGCGTGTCGCCTTGGGGGGGACGCTGTTTTCCGATTCCATGGGGAAGCCCGGCACCTATGAGGGCACCTACCAGGGCATGCTGGATCATAATATCACCACCATCGCCCGCGCCCTGGGCGGTGATGCCCCGGCGAAGGGCATGCTGGGAAGGCTCAACACATGATGACCGCGGCCAGCTATGGCGGCCCCGCCCCGCTCGCCATTTCCCACCTGACGGTGGCTTATGGCGACAAGACCGTGCTGTGGGACATCAACTGGCAGGCCAAACCCGGCCTGACCGCCATTGTCGGGCCGAATGGCGCCGGGAAATCCACTCTGTTGCGCGCGGCCCTTGGCCTTTTGCCCTGCATCGCCGGAGAGGCAAAGTTCTTCGGCCGCCCGCTGGATGAGGTCCGCAACCGCGTCGGCTATCTGCCGCAACGCGCTTCGGTCGATTGGGATTTTCCGGCGACCGCGCTCGATGTCGTGTGCATGGCGCGCTACCCGCGCATGCGCTGGTGGGGGCGCGTCCCGGCCGCGCAAAGCGCCGCTGCGCGCGCCGCGTTGCAACAGGTGGGGCTGGCGGATCTGGCGGATCGGCAAATCGGGCGGCTTTCCGGCGGGCAGCAGCAGCGCGTCTTCCTCGCCCGCGCCCTGGCGCAGGATGCGGATCTTTACCTGATGGATGAACCCTTCGCGGCCGTGGATGCCGCCACGGAACAGGCCATCATCACGGTACTGCGCAGCATCGCCGCTGGGGGGCGGAGCGTAATCGCCGTGCATCATGACCTCTCCACCGTGCCGAGCTATTTCGATCATGTGCTGCTGCTGAATGGCCGCGCCGTGGCCGATGGGCCGGTAGCAAGCGCCTTTTCGCCGGACGCCATCGCCCGCGCCTATGGCGGGCGGCTCAATCTGCTGGAACAAGCCGTGGCCGAAGGCGGCATTGCATGAGCTTCGGCTACAATACCCTGATCGTCTTGCTGGGCTGCGCGCTTTTGGGCCTGGCATCCGGCACGGTCGGGGCCTTTGCCCTGCTGCGCGGGCGCGCCCTGATTGCCGATGCGGTGGGCCATGCCGCCCTGCCCGGCGTGGTGCTGGCTGCCATGCTTGTGGCCGCGCTGGGCGGCGACCCGCGCGCCCTGCCGCCGCTTTTGGCGGGGGCGCTCATTGCCGGGATCTTGGGCGTGCTCGCCGTGCAATTCCTGACCCGGGGCGGGCGCATTCGCGAAGACGCAGCCATCGCCATTGTGCTGTCCAGCTTTTACGCGCTGGGGGTTGCCCTGTTGTCCTATGTGCAAACCATGCCGCAAACGGCGCAGGCGGGTTTGGCGAAATTCATTCTGGGCCAGGCGGCAGCCATGCGGTCGGAGGATGCCTTCTGGGCGGGGGGTG
>JBDKIR010000149.1:0-4147 GCA_039797035.1 Pseudomonadota bacterium
CTGATTCAAAATGGGCGCGCCAGTGAAGCGGAAGAAGAAGCAAAGCGCGGCTTGGTGGTTGTTCCGGGCGCAGTGCTATCGACTCTGGCTTTGGGCCGGGCTCAATTGGCGCTCGGGCGTAAGCAGGAAGCCCTGGCGCAATTTGCATCTACCGTGCGAGCTGCCCCTGACCACCCACTACCCCTGGTATCGCTTGCCCGCGGCTTTAGCGCGCTCGGGAATCATGCCAAGGCCGCGGATGCCGCCTTAATGGCGTGTCGTCGGCCTGGCGGGCAGAGTTTTTGCTATTTCGCGGTGGAACTTCTGCTGAAGGCCGGGCGGTTCAAAGCTGCCTGGGATCTCCTCAAGGAAAACACAACAATCGATATTGCGGATGCGGCGCAAGTAAGTGTCCTCTTGCCAGAGAAAATTCTCGAATTTCTCTCGCTGGCGCCTGCGCTGATGGCGGCACCCGAAATAATGGACAAGGCCGTTACCTTCCTTCCCACCCCCGATACGATTGAGGCCGAACGCCTATTGGCACAAAACGGCTTCAGCCCGCAGGAAGATCCAAACGCGGCACCGGCCTGCACGATCGCCGCTCTTGTAGCGAAACTCAGCCCGGATCCTAACGCCGCGACGCTGAAACCCCTGCAGCCGGACCCCAACAAGCTGACAGCCTGGCGCAAGGCACTCGCCAATCATGCCAAGCCAGTCATCGCACTCGCCTTCAATGGGGAGAATGACGGTGAGCCAGCCCTGCCGGATATCCTCGCGCAGCTTGATTTCCCGTGCACCAAGCTGGGCTTGCTGACCGGATCCGCACGTAAATTCCTGACCCTGGCGCCGGATATGCTGGATGCAGGGCCGCATCTGCATGATTTGGGCGATATCGCCGCGGCCATGGCCGCAGCCGATTTTGTGATTGCGGGGCGCGGTATCGGCGGGCATATCGCCGGCGCCTTCGGCCTGAAAGGGGCTGTCCTGGTTCCCTTGGGTGCGGATTGGTGCTGGGGCGCAGGCAATGGGCGCCATTGGTTCACCACGCTTCAGGGCTGCCACGCCACAGATGCCGGCTGGGATCCAGCCCTTGCGGAACTTTCAAAGGCACTGGCCGAATTCCGTCCCACCAAAAGCGTAGAAAACACGAGCGACTCTCCTGGCGTGCTTGCGATGCTCACCATGGATCAGGCAGCGTCTGTATCAGAGACCGATGAATTGGTGACCGCTGATATCAATGCCACCAAGGATATCGATCCGCTTGATCTCGTGCTCCAGCAACAGCCAGAGGCATCCAAAATTTGACCAATGCGGGCCCTTCTTTCATGCCCCGCATCATCGGCGAGACCATCTGCGAGAGATATGAAGTTCTTAAATGTATCGCTCAAGGCAGAACCGCCCATGTCTTTTCCGCCATTGACCATGCCGCGGCGGTCGAGAATGCGGTAGAGCGTTTTTGTGCGCTGAAATTTCCTCTTCCTGAGTTAAGACAGGCTGAGCCTTTGCTGCGCTGCTTCTTGCAAGAGGGTGCGCTGCTCGCAAAATGCAAACACAAGAATATCCTGCGCTTCCATCGCTATGGTGACTATGGCGGCCTTCCCTTCCTGGTCACCGAATATGTGGTGGGTGAACGGCTTGACCATTGGCGCCCCGCGAGCCCGCTTTCTGGCCCGACATGGCCAGACATTGCCCGCTTAGGTAAGCAGATCGCATGGGCCTTGCAACACATCCATGACCAGGGCGTGGTGCATGGCGATATCAAGCCTTCCAACATCATCATCACCAAAGATGGCACCGCAAAATTACTCGATTTCGGTTCGGCGCAAGACAAGACTCAGCATGATACTGGCCAGGCGTTGAATGGCTTTACGCCACAATATGCAACACGTGAAAGGCAGGCGGGCCAAGCGGCCGAACCTGCTGATGACATCCATGCACTGGCATGTCTGATCCATCGATTGGCGCTGGATAGGGGTGGCGCGCAGCACAGCGAAAAACCGGCCGGCATGGGTAACGCGGCTTGGCAGGCGCTCAACCATATGCTGGTCCCGACGCGTTCAGCTCAGCCAAGTCGGGCGGCCGACATGCTGGACTTGGTCTTCAAGGAATGAAGACGGCGACACTTCCAGCCACTCAACAGGCAATGCCAATTCAGCGTTGCGGTTGACTGCCATTCTGAATCTGGGCGCGTTGCTTGCGCCGTTGCTCAGCTTCAAATTCGCGGCGGCTTTCCTGGTCGAAGGCTGCTCGGTTGTATGGCGCATTGACAGCATCCGCCACCGCACGCACCGGCGCCCAGTGTGTTGCGTAATCCGCCGGCCAGAACCGGTCATTATCCTCCAGCGCTAATTCTCGGCGCAGATTCTCTGGAAAGCGATATTCCAGGAAGCACTGCCTAATGCTGCGGCTTAACTCAGGATTAAGATCGTGGCTCACCGCAAAGGCGGAACTCGGGAAGGGTGCGGACTGCCAAATGGTCCTAAAGTCTTCTTGTCGGATCTGCCGCCGCGCCATCATGCGCCCAAAGATATTGGAGGCAACGGGCGCGGCATCAAATTCGCCTCCGCGGACTCCCAGAATGCTCCATTCATGGCCGCCCGAGTAAGTGACATTGTAATCCTTGTCGGGAATCAGTCCTAAGCCTGGGAAAAACGCCCGTGGGACCAGATTGCCGGAATTGGATGTGGCCGTTGTGTGTGCAACGCGCCGTCCTTTGAGATCACTTAATGTCCGGAAACTGCTTTCCGGTTTGACGATCATCAGGACGCGATAATTCTGGAAGCCATTGGCGTTACCAAAAATGGCAAAAGGCACGGCCCCGGCAAGATTGACGGCAAAGGCCGTTCCCCCCGTGGTGAAGCCGGAAATATGCAATCTGCCGGTACGCATGGCATCGATCTGCGCCGTATTGCCGGGTGTGGGATCAGGAAAAAGCCCGCCCTGTTTAAAATAGATGATTCTTCGTCCAACACATTGCTCAAGATGGGCCAGGAAGGGTCGTAGCCTTAAGGCGTAATTGATCCGATTTTCCACGGGCGTATAGGCGAAGATCAGGGTCGCCGGATCGCGCCAGGTTTTAGGGTCTGCGGGCAAATCAGCGACCATGTTGCGATCATCATCGCAATACGTGTCCTCAAGCGCCCCCCTGAAATTGCAGCGGCCCGGCGCTTGCGCAGAAGCCGCCGCACCATCAAGGGTAATACCCGCAACCCAAAGGCCAAGTGCGAAAAGGCTAAAACGCCGAGAACGCATAAGCTTCGTGTACCTGAACTGACGGCCCATCATATGCCCCATCAATGCAGCATGCCTAAGCGTTGCAGCTTTGGCAGTGTCTCCGTGGTGAAGCGCGCCACTGCTGCTTCCGCTTTTTTGTTGATCTCCTCGGGTGTGCCTTCGAAGGCTATATTGGACTGCTTCAGTGTCACAAGCAGGCTGGCAGCATCAACATGGCCTTCATGCTCACAAAAGGTCTGGATGAGTGCCGCATCCAATGGCGGGATGGAGACAATCCCCCCCAAAGCCGAGGTAATCATGGTGACTGGCGCGCCGGGCTGTCTTTTGGCAAGTGCCGCGCGGTTGAAGCCATCCAATACCCGCAACCCGGACGTCTTTTCATGACTGGCAGAGGTAATGCCGCCCTTGGGCAGGGGCCTGATCACATCCACAACGATCAACGCCATGAGGACTTCGGTCAGGTCGTCGGTGCTCAGGCGCCCGTTCAGCATTGCAGCCAAGCCTTCGAAGACCAAAGGCCCATTCGCCAGGGCGTCCAAAATTAAGGGTATGGGCTGCAGGCTTGTATCGATTTCAATACCTTCTGCCACTGCGCGCGGCGGAACGGTCTCTCTGGAAGTGGTAAGCGCAAAGCTGAAGCCATCAAGCCAGCCGTCTTGCGGGCGGTAATTCTCTGCTTTCACAAAAACATCCGCCCGAAATTGGCGATTGAGTGCAATATCGCTCAATACCTCACGCAAAAGCCGATCATCCTCGGCCTCGATTTCCTGCCGCAATGCGGGCGGCAGGCCAGCGGCATGCAGGCGATGGGCCAGAATGCAGGAATTCACCCAAGTCAGGCCGGCACCCTGCATGGTGTCTGCCACTTCCTTGATCGACATCGGCGCCCATTGATCAGCCAAATATTCATGCGCCATGTAGCGCACATCCACAT
>JBDKIR010000150.1:0-6498 GCA_039797035.1 Pseudomonadota bacterium
GCGCCGGAGGTGAAGCCGCTTGGCGTTGGCATCAATACTCTGCCGCATGCCATCCGCGAATTGGCCGCGCTTGATCTGCTGCCCGCGCTGGATGCTGTCGCCATTCGCACACGTGAATTGCGCTACTTGAATCGCTTCGGGCAGGAAATCTGGAAGGAACCGCGCGGGATTTGGGCGGGGCATGAAGTGCCGCAATTTTCCATCCATCGCGGCCATTTGCACCAGGTATTGTGGCAGGCGGCAGAGGCACGGCTGCCGGCAGGCGCCTTGCTGAATAACGCACGGTTGCAAGGTTTCACGCAGGATGCGGGCGGCATCACGGCGCATCTTTCGGATGGGCGCAGTCTTTCCGGTGATGTGTTGATTGGTGCTGATGGCATCCATTCCACCATCCGCGCGACGCTGCATCCGGATGATGGTGGCATTCGCTGGAATGGCATTCAGATGTGGCGCGGCGCGGTGGAATGGCCCGCTTTTGAAGGCGGTGACACCATGATTGTCGCTGGCGATATGAAGGAAAAGCTGGTGCTTTACCCGATTGCGCCTGGCACTTCTGCCGCGACACGACTGACCAATTGGGTTGTCTGTGCGCAAATTGGTGATGCCAGTAAGCCGCCGCCAAGGCGGGAAGATTGGTCGCGCCCCGGCCAGCTTGATGAAGTGCTGGCGCACGTGGCGCGGTTTCGCATTCCCTTCCTGGATGTTGCCGCATTGGTGCGCGCTACCGGGGAATTCTGGGAATACCCGATGTGTGACCGCGACCCCTTGCCCTTCTGGACGCAAGGCCGCGTGACGCTTTTGGGTGATGCGGCGCATCCCATGTATCCGGTGGGATCCAATGGCGCATCGCAAGCCGTGCTGGATGCGCGTTGCCTTGCGGATTTATTGGCATCGCAGGCGCCGGAGGCCGCGCTTGCGGCCTATGCCGCGGAACGCCTGCCAAAAACGGCCGAGATCGTGCGCGCCAATCGCAAGGGCGGGCCGGAGCGCGTGGTGGATGAGGTCAGCGCCCGCGCCCCGGATGGTTTCGCGCGGTTGGAGGACGTGATCTCACGCGAAGAACTCGCCGCGATTGCCGGCGGCTATGCGCAGATGGCAGGTTTTGCGGCGGGGAAACGCGCATGAGCGGGCGGTTTGATATCAATATTGATGCGCGCGGCGTGGCGCGCCTCACGGTTGCGCATGACGCCAAGCTGAATACGCTGAACCCGGCGCTTTTGGATGTAGCGATTGCGGCACTGCGCGATCTTGCGCAGCAGCCCGGCCTGCGCGCGGCGGTGCTGACGGGGGAAGGTGAACGCGCCTTCATCGGTGGGGCTGATATTGGCGCCATGGCGGCGCTGGAAACACCGGCAGAAGCGGAAGCCTTCATTCGCCGCGTGCATGGCATTTGCGCCGCCATTCGCGATTTGCCCGTGCCGGTGATTGCGCGCATCAATGGCTGGTGCCTTGGCGCCGGGCTGGAGGTGGCGGCGGCCTGTGATATGCGCATCGCCGTGCCGGAAGCCAAATTCGGCATGCCCGAAGTGCGCGTTGGTATTCCTTCCGTGGTGGAAGCGGCGCTGCTGCCTGGCTTGATCGGCTGGGGCCGCACGCGGCGTTTGCTGCTGCTGGCCGAGACCATTACCGCCGCCGAAGCGCTTTCCTGGGGTTTACTGGAAGAAGTGGCGCCGCGCGCTGCCATGGATGCGCGCATTGAAGAATGGTTGGCGCATCTTCTGGCTGGCGGGCCGCAGGCGATACGCGCCCAGAAAGCCCTGATCCGCCAATGGGAGGATCGCCCGATCAGCGCCGCCATTGCTGCCGGCATCGATGCTTTCGCGGCTTCCTGGCAGACCGATGAACCCAAGCGCATGATGCGCGCCTTCCTGGAAGAACAGAAGGCGCGCAAAACCAGGAAATAGATTCAGCCGGGCGGGGGCAGGAAATTCACCTCATGCTCCGCCGCCAGGCGTACCACCTCGGCCGGGTCGGGCACGTTATGGATACGGGTGAATAGCTTATAGAGACCACGTGCCGGGCTTACCCAGAACAGCGCACGCACTGGCGCGTCACTTTTGTTGAAGATGCCGTGTGAAATGCCCATGGGCAGGCGGATCAAGTCGCCCGCCTTGGCTGTAGCGGCTTGCCCATCCAGCACCAGATCAAAACGGCCTTCCAGCACGCGGATGAATTCATCCTGCGTGGTGTGGATATGCGGCGGCACGAAGGTGCCCGGCGGGAAGAAGGTATCAAAAGCAAAGCAGCTTTCGCTATGCGCGACAGGCTTATAGGTCTGGCCCAGGATGGACCATACAACGCCGCCTATCCCTTCCCCCGCTGGGGTCACGCCTGCTGTCATGCTCATTGCTGAAGCTCCCTTATTTCAGACATGCAAATAAGTATCACGGATTTCGGGCGCGGCGGCGAGTGCCGCGCTATCGCCCTGCCAGACCACCCGGCCTTTTTCGATCACCACATGCCAATCGGCAAGGCGCATGACGGCGGCGAGGTTCTTGTCGATCAACAAAATCGCCTGACCTTCAGCGCGGAGCTTCGCCAAAACCTGCCAGATCTCGGCACGGATCAGCGGTGCCAGACCCTCGGTCGCTTCATCCAGAATCAACAAGCGTGGATTGGTCATTAAAGCGCGACCAATCGCGAGCATTTGCTGCTCACCGCCGGAAAGCTTCGCACCGGATTGGCGGCGCCTTTCCGATAAGCGTGGAAACAGCGCATAGATCGCGGGCAAATCCCAACGCGGCGCCCCGCCCGCGCGATTGGCGGCGGTGGCGATCAGGTTTTCTTCGACACTGAGCGTTGGGAAGATCTGGCGCCCTTCCGGCACCAGCCCGATGCCGCGCTGCGCGATGCGATAGGGCGGCGCGCCCAGGATTTCCGCGCCATCAAAACGGATATGTCCGGCGCTGGCGCGGATCAGCCCCATAATGGCGCGGACCGTGGTGGTTTTGCCCATGCCATTGCGGCCCAGCAGCGTGACCACCTGCGCGCCGCCAACGCCGAAGCTGATGCCGTTCAAGACCTGGCTTTCGCCATAGCCGGCGATAACGCCTTCCAGCGTCAGCATGGCAGATCCTCATCGCCCAGATAGGCGGCGCGCACTTCGGCGCTGGCGCGAATTTCGGCGGTGCTGCCGCTGGCGATAATGCGGCCTTCCGCAAGCACGGAAATGCGATCCGCCAGGGCGAATACCGCCTGCATGTCGTGTTCCACCAGCAGAATGGCGTAGCGTGCTTTAAGGCGACGCAGCAATGCGATGAGCTTTTCCGTCTCCTCAGGGCCCGCACCGGCAAGGGGTTCATCCAGCAGCAGCAAGCGCGGGGCGCTGGCCAGGGCGATGGCTATTTCCAATGCGCGCTTTTCGCCATGGCTGAGCGCGCCGGCGATGGCATTGGCGCGTTCCGCCAGCCCAACCTCAGCCAGGGCATTGCGCGCGGTGGCATTCAGTTTTTCCTCGCGCGCGGCAGGGCGAAAAAAGCGGAAGGAAGAACCGCTTTTCGCCTGCGCTGCCAGGGCGACATTTTCCAAGACCGAAAAGCCCGCGATGATGCTGGTGATTTGAAAGCTGCGCGCAAGCCCTGCCTGCACGCGCCGGGGCAGGGAAAGGCGCGTGATATCCGCATCAGCGAAAACAACGCGCCCGGCATCGGGGGTGACGGTGCCCGAAATCTGATGGATCAGCGTGGTCTTGCCGGCGCCATTCGGGCCGATCAATGCGTGGATTTCGCCCGGCCTGACGTCCAGGCTGACATCATTGGTGACCGCAAGCCCACCATAATGCTTGCGCAATCCCTGAATGCTGAGCAGCGCTTCAGCCACGGCGCGCCCCCAAAACCCCACTCAGCCCGCCGCGCATGAAAATCACCGCCAGGATCAGTATCGGCCCGAAAATCATTTTCCAATGCGTGGTGATGTTGGGCAACCATGTTTCCAGCAAGACAAAAACAATGGCGCCCAGAATGGCGCCTGATAGCCGGCCCAAGCCGCCCAGAATGACCATGAAAATCAATTCACCGGAACGCTGCCAACCCATATAGGCCGGCGCGATGAATTCCGAGGCATTGGCGAATAATACCCCCGCCAGACCCGCCAAGGTGCCGCCAATGACATAGGCCAGTAAGCGATAGGGATAGGGTGCAAAGCCCACCGCCTGCGCACGCAAGGCGTTTTCGCGTGTTGCGCGTAGCACTCGCCCAAAGCGGGAAGCGAGCAACATGGCGCACATGCCCCAGCAGAACAGCAGGAAGCCAAGACAGAGGTAATGAAAAAACAGTCGGCTTTCGAGCAAACGGGAGCCGAGCAGTTCCGTCCGATCATACAGCGTATAGCCATCATCACCGCCATAGGCGGAAAGCGATGATGCGGTGAAGAAAGCCATCTGGCCAAATGCCAGCGTAATCATGATGAAATTGACGCCTTCGGTGCGTACCGCGATGGCGCCGGTCAGCAGTGAAAACAGCGCTGATGCGAGAATGGCGACGGGAAGAACGGTGGTCATGTCCGTCACGCGATGCGCGTCCAGTATCGCGACCGCATAGGCGCCCACACCCATGGCGGCGGCATGGCCCAGGCTGGCCAGACCCGCGCCACCCACCAGGAAGGAAAGCGACAGGGCGGCGGCGGCGAAAATCATCATGCGCGCAAAAAGCGTCATGTAATGATTGGCGCCGAAGCCCAATAATGGCGCGGCGGCCAGTGCCAGCAGCACCAGTAGTGTCAGCAGCGTATCAAGCTTCAGGCCGCGCGGCATTTCAACCGCCCTTGGCGGGGAATAGCCCGCGCGGGCGGAAGGCCAGGATCGCTGCCATCGCGATATAGATCAGCATGGAAGCCAGCGCGGCGCCGGTTTGCCGCGCGGCGGAGGGGTCAAGAAAAAGTCGCATCAAATCGGGCATCAAGGACTTGCCGAGTGTATCGGTGACGCCAATGATCAAGGCGGCAATAAAGGCGCCGCGAATGGACCCGATGCCGCCAATCACAATCACCACAAAGGCCAGGATCAGTACATGATCCCCCATGCCGGGTTCGACCGAGAAAATCGGCCCAGCCAGCACGCCGGCAAAACCTGCCAACATGGCGCCAAAGGCAAAAACCAGCATGAAAAGCCGGCGAATATCCACGCCCAGAGCGGACACCATGGCGGCATTGGTGGCACCGGCGCGTACCAGCATGCCAATACGCGTGCGTTCGACCAGAAACCAAAGGCCCAAGCCGGTCAGCAAACCCGCGATCAGCACGGCGATGCGATAGAGCGGGTATTGCAGCCCCGGCATCAGCACCACGCCGCCTTCCAACAGCGCGGGTACGGGTACTTGCAGCGGCGCCGCACCCCAAATGGCCTTCATCGCCTGATTGAGAAACAGAATAACACCAAAGGTGGCGAGCACCTGTGAAAGATGATCGCGATCGTAAAGATGCCGAAAGATGAGCACTTCCAGCAGCAAGCCGAAGAACAAGGCCGCCGGCAAGGCCAGCAAAAGCCCCAGCCAGAAGGAACCCGTTGCTGCCGCCAGCGCAGCGCCGAGATAAGCGCCCAGCATATACTGGACCCCATGCGCCAGGTTGATGAAATCCATCACCCCAAAAACCAGCGTGAGGCCCGCCGCAACAAGAAACAGCAGAATGCCAAGTTGCAGGCCATTCAAGACCTGCACCAGGAAAAGCCCCGTACTCATGCTGGTGTGACAGCGCAATCCGCTGAAGGGATCACGCTATCGCCCTTGGATTGCTGGCTGCATCATCGCTGCGGTCGTCTCGTCCCGACAGGTCAGAGGCTAGCGCATGCGGCATTCAGCGGCCCAGGGATCGACATTCGCTTCAAGGACTTTGCGTACCGTTTCCGTCTGGAACTTGCCATCGGCACGCTTGGCAACCTTGAGCAGCCAGAAATCCTGCACCGGGTAGTGGTTGACGCCGAATTTGAAATTGCCGCGCACGGAAGCGAAATCCGCCGCACGCAGCCCAGCGCGCAGCGCATCCTTATCGGTCAGCTTGCCGCCCGCGCGCCGAATGGCGGAATCAAGCAGCATGGCGCCATCATAAGCCTGCGCCGCATAGCTGGCCGGCACGTAATTGAAGGCGGCTTCAAAATCCGTGACGAAGCGGCGATTGGCCGCATTATCCATATTCGGCGCCCAGCTGGCGGCTGAGAAGAAGCCCACCGCCGCATCCTGCTGCGCGGGCAGCGTTGCTTCATCCACCGTGAAGGTGGACAGGAACGGGATATTGGCGAGCCCTGCCTGGCGGTATTGCCGCACCAGATTCACACCAAGCCCACCGGGCATGAAGGTGAAAATCGCATCCGGCTTGGCGGCGGCGATCTTGGCGAGCTCAGCCGCGAAATCCAGCTGCGTGAGCGGCACATACACTTCATCCACCACTTCGCCCTTGAAGCGGGATTTGAAGCCGGCCACCGCGTCGCGCCCGGCCTGGTAATTCGGCACCATGACGAAAACGCGCTTATAGCCCTGATCTTCGCAGGCCTGACCAATAACCGAA
>JBDKIR010000151.1:0-3001 GCA_039797035.1 Pseudomonadota bacterium
GGGTTGAGCGAACCGATCAGCCCGTAAGACAGCAGGCCGAAGGCGGCGATGGGCACAAGATCCAAGCCCAAACGTCCGACCACAAGCGGAACGCGGCGCAACCAGTGCCAACCGGTCCCAGCTGCAGGGGCATGCGCATCCAGCCAATCGCGGGGTCGGCGCAGCATCCGTATGGCCAAGCCTTCGGCCGCCAGGCCAAGCCCGAGTACCAGCGCCAGTTTCCACGCCGCATCCAAAACGCGTGTCTGGGTGATCGGGTCCCGTGCCACGGTCGCGAGCCACCCCAGCACTGCCGGCAGATCAGCAATGGTCTGCGCCGCCGCCACCAATTGATCCGAAAAACCAGCCAAACGTTGAGAGGCACCCTGCAGCAATTGCGCGCCCAAGGTATTGGGGGCGAGTAACGCCGCTTCTGCCGCAGCCGCTGCGGGGGGCGGCGTTTCAATTGCTGGCGCCGCACCTTGCAGGGCCCTGATCAAGGCAGCGCGCCGCGCATCATCCTGCAGGATTTTCAGCAAGGCCTCGATTTCGGGCGACGTAACCTCGGGCGCGGCCACAGCCGTTTCCACGCCGACCGGGGCTTGGGCGATGGGATTGGCAGGTTCCGGCTGGGCCGATGCTGGCGCGGGCAGCAGCAGCCACCATGCCAGCAGCAGGGGCACCAAGCGGCGCAGGGTAAGGCTTGCTCTCATGATGGGCAGGGAGCCTAACCGGCCTTTGCGGTCAAGTCGTGGCAGACGGGGTTTGCCGATGCGCCGCCCGAAGGTTACATGCCCCCATGCTTTCCGCCCCCTCCGTCTGGACCGTCATGATCGCCCTTTTGGGCACCCATTTGGCGGGGATGGGGGTTTTCCTCACGGTGCCGGTGCTGGCGCCGGCGATTGCGGCGGAACTTGGCATTCAATCCTCCCTGGCTGGCGTGCATACGGCGCTGGTCTATCTGGGGGCGATGATTTCCGGGCCCGTGGCTGGGGCTTTCATCCGCCGCCATGGCGGCATTCGGGTGCTACAGGCCGGCTTGATCCTTTCGGCTTTTGGCATTGCCTTGGCCATGATCGGCCAGCCCTGGGCCTTGGTGGCTTCGGCCATCATCGCTGGGCTGGGCCATGGGCCAGTCACCCCGTCGGGAAGCCATTTGCTGGCCGCCCGCACGCCAGCCCGGCGTCGCGGCCTGATTTTCAGCCTGAAGCAATGCGGGGTTCCTGCCGGGTCCATGCTGATTGCCGCCATCACGCCGCCGATCGCCGTTGCCGCCGGCTGGCGCATGGGGGTCACGTCGGTGGTGGCTTTTCTATTGCTGTCCGCCCTGGCCCTACAGCCGTTGCGGGCTGCGCTGGATGCGGACCGGGAAGCTGGTGCGGCGAAGGGGGGGCTGACCCAGGCCTGGGCTTCAGCCGCGGCCAGTCTTGGGCTGCTCCGCCGCCTGCCGGTGCTGCGGCGCATGACCATCATGTCCGCACTTTTCGGCGTTTCGCAATTCTGTTTTTCGACCTTTTTTGTTGTTTTTCAGGTGAGTAGCCTGGGTGTGCCGCTGACGGAAGCCGGCTTTCGCCTGGCCCTGGCGCAGGCGGCTGGGGTGGTTGGGCGCGTGCTCTGGGGCGTTGTGGCGGACCGCACCGGGGCTTTGCCGGTCTTTGTCGGCCTGGGGCTTGGGGCGGCTGCGGCGGGATTGGCCTTGCTGCTGGCGGGGCCGGATTGGCCGGGGCTGATCATCATTCTGTCCGGCATGCTGATGGGTGTGACAGCGATTGGCTGGAATGGCGTTTTTCTAGCGGAAATGGCGCGTTTGGCGCCCGCGGGGCAGGTGGGGGCCACCACGGCGGCAGGGGGCTTCGTCTTTGGCCTATGCATGCTGGTCGCCCCGCCTTTCTTTTCCCTTTTGGTGCAAATGACAGGCGGGTATGAGGCCGGGTTCGCTTTGTGCGTCGGCACTGCGCTGATTGGCGCGGGGCTGGCCTGGTCCGTGCGGGAAAGCGCTCTGGCCCGGCCGTGAAAAGGTTTAAGGAGCAGCCATGACATTCTTCCTTACCATCATGGTCGGCATTGCCATGCTGGCCACCCTTGGCGTGCTGTTTGCGGGCATTTTGGGCATGGCGGGTGGCAGTACCGACCCGCAAAGGTCCAATTGGCTGATGCGCTGGCGCATTATTTTCCAGTTCATCGCCGTGGCGCTTTTCGGGATTTTACTGTTGCTGTTACGCAGTTGATCCTGCCTTGCCCCAGCCCGCCTGGGCCTTTATCCTGTCGCCGCTTGGGCGCGGGGGCGGAAGTTTCCCGCGTTTGGCATTCCGGGGCCTGACAGCCCCCCATTTCCTGAAGGCTATGGTCACACCATGAAAGTTCTTGTCCCCGTCAAGCGGGTGGTGGATTACAACGTCAAGGTTCGCGTCAAGGCGGATGGCACCGGCGTTGAAACCGCCAATGTCAAAATGTCCATGAACCCCTTCGACGAAATCGCGGTGGAAGAAGCCGTGCGGTTGAAGGAAAAGGGCGTGGCCACCGAAATCATCGCGGTATCTGCCGGCCCCGCCGTGGCGCAGGAACAGATCCGCACGGCGCTCGCCATGGGGGCCGATCGTGGCATCCTGGTGGAGCATGATGGCGTGCTGGAACCCCTCGCCGTTGCCAAGATTCTGAAGGCGATCATCGCCAAGGAAGCGCCTGACCTCGTGATCCTGGGCAAGCAGGCGATTGATGATGACATGAACGCCACTGGCCAGATGCTGGCGGCGTTGATGGGCTGGCCGCAAGGCACCTTCGCGTCCAAGGTGGAAATCGCCGATGGCATGCTGAACATTACGCGCGAAGTGGATGGTGGTTTGGAAAAGCTGGCGCTGAAGCTGCCGGCGATCATCACCACCGATCTGCGCTTGAATGAACCGCGCTATGCGTCGCTGCCCAACATCATGAAGGCGCGCAAGAAGCCGATTGAAACCGTGAAGCCGGCTGATCTGGGGGTGGACCCCGCGCCGCGGCTCACTGTGCTGAAGGTGGAGGAACC
>JBDKIR010000152.1:0-3518 GCA_039797035.1 Pseudomonadota bacterium
GTCCCGCTGGCATTCAGCAGGCGCAGATAGGTATCCAGGGTTGATCCTGATGTCGCATCCATCGCGAAATCATACCGATACCCCGCAACCAGGCTCAGCTTGAACCAATCCTGATCCCCGGAAATATCCACTGTGGAGCTCTGCGGCGCGCTCGCGGTAAGGCTCGCGGTGGTGGCGGTATTGCCAGCAATGCTATCCACCGGCGCGGCTTGCATCATGGACAGCGTGTAAGCGCCGATGCTGTCACCAGACCCCTGCGCGCTGACATAGAAAGTCGCATTGCTAGTGGCCGTATAGGTCAGGCGCGCATTCAGCCCCACCGCGTCATCATTGAACGCGACTTGCGTACCATTCGAATCCACCAGGCGCAGATAGCTATTGAGCGAGGAGCCGACCGCGGCATTGAGCGCGAAATCATAGCGATACCCCGCTGTCAGCGTGACACGGAACCAATCCTGATCACCGGCACTATCAACCTGAGAGCTTTGCGCCGCTGTTGCGGAAAGCGTGTAGCTGGTCGAAGCGTCCCCTGCGATAAGGTCTGTGGGCGTCGGTGGCGGTGTTGGCGGCTGCGGTGCGGTGCTCATCAGCGTGCCGATATCAAGCCGCCCACCCGTCACCACCTTCCCGTTCAAGGATGCGGTGGTTGCCGTGCTGCCCAGCAGCGCCTGGCGGATTTCAGCAGCACTCGCATTCGGATTGGCAGCGGCGTAGAGCGCCACCGCCCCGGTGACATGCGGCGTCGCCATGGAGGTGCCGCTATAGGTGCCGTAGGTGCCCCCAGGCAGGGTCGAATAGATCGAAGACCCAGGCGCAGCGAGATCAACCGTGGTGGCACCATAGCTTGAGAATGACGACAGCGCGCCGGTATTGGTCAAAGAAGCAACTGCCACCACAGCATCATAACCGGCGGCCGCCGTGGTATTGTAATTGGACGGGTAATTTGCCGTTGCATCATTATTGGAGGTGGAATTGCCTGCGGCCCCAATGAACAGAATATCCCGCTGCGCGCCGCGGCCGATAGCATCGTTCAAGGCCTGTGAATAACCTCCGCCACCCCAGGAATTATTCGTCGCGACGAAATTCTCACCCGCACTCGCCTGTAGGCTGGCATTGGTGAAATAATTCACGGCGCTGGTCGCCGCCGTGACGGAACCCGAACCAGAGGCGGACAGGAATTTCAGCGCCACCATCTGAACATTCCAGTTGACACCAGCGACACCAATGCCGTTGCCGCCTATGCCGCCAATCGTGCCGCCCACATGCGTGCCATGACCATTATCGTCATAGGCGTCATTGTCGTTATTGACGAAATCCCAACCGATCAGGTCATCCCGATAGCCATTGGCGTCCTCATCAATACCGTTTTCCCAACGCGCATCATTCAGCAGATCGCCTGCGTCAATGTAACCATTATTGTTATAGTCCATGACATAGGAAGCATTGGCGGTGCCATTCAAATCACGGAAGGTGATCAGCCCATCCGTATCGATGTCAGACAGCGAAACGCGCAGCGTTGTCGGGATTTCACGTTGATTCAGCCAGATATTCAGATAGAGATCCGGATGGGTGTAATCGATGCCGGTATCGATGATGCCAATCACGGATTTCATGGAACCCGTGTAACCTGCGGCCCAGGCCTCGCCCGCTTGGCTGCCAAAGGCATTGGCGATCGGCGTCTGATCCCCGAGCATGCCCCACAGGGTACCATTCACATAGCCCGGATCATTGCTGACCACCGCGATGGAAATCTCATTCTCAGACGCCTGCTCTGGCGTGGCAGGCGCATCCGTCAGGTGAGAGGCCGCAGGCGCGTCAAAAGCAGGCAGTGGCAAGTCGATGTGATGCGAGATGTGGCCGATACCATCGGGCGACATCTCCGGAAAATCATGCGCGTCATCGGCATGGGCGGAAAGACGCGCACCATCACGATCCATGAAACCATCAGCATAACGCCGATGCGCCAATGAAGCCCTTAAACCTGACATGCCGGCATTTCCTTCAGGATCCCAAATCAGGATACCATGCGCGCCAGAACAAATCACAAAAAAGTTAATTTTTTGGCAGAAAAATATAGGTCAGAAAAATTATTTATTGAAAATGAAGTTAAATAAATCGCCTGTTATTAAAGCAATTTTTCAAAAATCGATTGCCATCGTCACTTTTCGGTCACCCCAAACAAAGGCAGCGACATCCTGACTGACGCCGCCGCCTTCATCGGGTGTTCATTCAACAAAGCGCCGCGTGGCCCGGATCACCAAAATCGCGGCGACCTGCTCCACCGCCGCATCCAGGGCCATTCTGGCCTGCGCGGCTTCGATCCAGCCCTGCATCCGCGGTTGCGCCGCATCATCCAAGCCGCGCAGGGCTTGAATGGCCTCCGCCAAGTCATTGCGCACCAGGGCATCGCGCGCGGCGGCCAGGGCTTCCGCACGCGCATCGCGCTTGGCCTCTCCTGTGGCGGAGAATTGGGCCCGCACGCGGGACCAAAGCTGCGCACCAGCAGCCAGCAGCAGGGGCGGTTCGCTGGGCGGCGGCAGGCGGCCGGCCTGCACCTCAAATTCCCGCTGCAATACCGCACGCGTGGCCACCGGCGCGGCAAAGGGCATCAGCCGCGACAGGGCCTCACGCAATTGGCGATCATCGCCGGCCTCCTGCATGGCGCGGGCGGCTACTTCGCGCATCGGGCGCCCGGCATCAGAAGCCTTCACCAGGCCCAGCGCCTGGGTCACCGCCTGATCGGTCCGCGCGCGGGCATCACGCAGCGCGTCGCGCTCCGTCACCGCACGCGCCACATCCTGCGCTGCCTTTTCCAAAGCCGCGCGCGATTGCGCACGTTCGGCCTGCACCGCCTCGTTCACAGCAAGGCTGGTCGCGGCATCGGTGGGGCCTATCGCCACCGCGATCAACCAGCCAGACACAACCCCCCCGCCCAAGGCGGCCGCAAGGCTCCAGACTGGCAGGCCAGCCTTGGGCGACGAGGCTGGCGGCAAGGCGCCATCAACCGGCGTCGGCGTCGGCATCGGTGTCACCACCACGGGCGCCTGTTCAGGCGGCGGCGGGCTGGGGTCAGCCACCTGCGCGGCTGGGGGCGCCTCAGGCTCGGCTACCATTGGGCTCGGTGGGGTCGCCGCAGGGGCAGCGGCCTTGGGCGGCGCTTCAGAAACAGCCGGCTGCCCGACCATCTGGGTTGGGAATTCTTCGAGGGTTTTCTTGTCGATTTCCGGAATACTCGGGCGTTTTCCCATCTCGAAATTCCTTCAATGACCTACAGCAACCGTGGCTTTGCGCGGGCTGATCGGGGCAAGGCGCCACCAATCCAGCGTCTCCAGCTCCCGCGCCAAAGCCTCAACCTCACGCGCAGCGGCGCCCTTGGGTTCCAGCATCACCGGTGCCGAACCATGAAAAGTGGCTTCCTGGAAAATCGAACGATCCGTCAGGCGGCTCACCAGCGGTTCAGCTTCCAGCGCCGTCAATTGGCGAAAACTATGCTCGGCCACGCTGGAACGCTTCACCCG
>JBDKIR010000153.1:0-3260 GCA_039797035.1 Pseudomonadota bacterium
ATGATCTGGCGGATGAAACCCTCCACGGCGTTCAGAGGAGCCTTGCCATCGCGCCAGGCTTGCTCGGCGGCGATGCAAATCGCGCGCGGATCAAGCAGGCCGATATTGAGGCTGGTGGAAATCAGCGAATGAAACAGAAAGGGCTGATCAGCCGCCATGGCATCCTGGTAATCGCCAAAGCGCGGCAGACGATCACGGATAAAGGCCTTGAGCGCGGCTTCCGCATCGCGGGCCGTGACGGGCCAGGCGAAGCCTTCTGCCGCGCCGAAATGCGTGCCGAAACGTGCGCGCACCAAGTCTATCACCTCACGCGTGATGTCATCCGGCGCAAAACGCGGCGCGGCGGGGGGTGAGACGCCAGCGGGCAAGGAAGCGCGGTTTTCGGCATCGTAATTCCAGGCGCCGCCGGCGGGTTCATCGCCTTCCATCAGCAGGCCCGTTTCGCGCCGCATTTCCCGATAGAAGAATTCCATGCGGTATTGCTTGCGCCCCTTGGCCCAGGCGCGAAAGCGCGGCAGGTCGCAAATGAAGCGATGATCGGGGCGGATTTCGACCGGCAGGCCGAGCGCTTTTTCCCAAGCCTCCATATCCTGCAAGACGCGCCATTCGCCGGGATGGGTGGCGATGATGCGTTCTGGCCGATGCCGTGCGACCGCGCGCGCCACTTCACCGGCAAAGCTTTGCGTATTCGCCGGATCATCCAGGCGGATGTAATCCACGGCCACGCCGCGCGCTTCCAAGGCGCGGGCGAAATGGCGCATGGCCGATAGGATCAGAATGATTTTTTGCGGGTGATGCGGGACATAGGTGCATTCATCCAGCACCTCCATCATCAATACGCGATCCTGTGCGGGGTCGAGGCCCTCAAGCGCGGAGAGCCCTGGCGTCAATTGATCGCCCAGCACCACGCGCAATGTGGCAAGCTTGGTCATCCCAGTGGCTCATAGGTTACGGCGCTGCCATCCTCACCCTGCGTGGTAAAGGCGATCCAGCGCGCAGCGGCATCATAGCCGGCGATGGTGGTGATCTCGCTGGTCAGGCGATATTGACTGCCGCCATTAGCCGCGCTGCGGGCGATTTGCCCGGTGAATAATTGGCCATTCACCGGACGAAAAAGCGGCCGCGCAAAAATGGCGGGATTCCACCAGGTCAAAGGTGCGGCGTTGCGCGGCAGGCGTTGCGTGCCTTCTGGGCCATGCGCCACCAAGCCGCCCGCTTCAACGGCGATTTGTGTTGTCGTCAGGCTGCCATTGCGTTCATGCCGCGATACCAGCCGCAGCAATTGGTCCCTTTCCCAGTCTTCCTCAATCTCATGCCGCAGGCGAAACACCGTGAAGCCGAGTAGTTTGACCTGCAAATCCAATTCCGTTCGCACACTCTGCCGCGCCGGGGTGCCGCGCAGGCTCACCTGATGCGTGCCGATCTCTCGCCCTTCGCGCATGACGCGAAAACGCGCCGCAGCGGGCTCAGCCCTGGCGGTAGCCGCAACCGCCATAAGCGGCAGGGTGAGCAAGCTCCGACGCGCAAACATCATCCACGGCTCCTTAGGCTGGAACGGCCACCATCAACAGCGATGACCTGGCCGGTGATCCAGCCGGATTGTTCCGATAGCAGAAAATCCGCAAGCGCGGCGGCATCCTCACCCTCACCCAGCCTTGGGATGGGGTGCTGGCGGGCGATTGCCTCGGCCATGGACGCATTGCCGAGCAAGGGGGCAGCCATGGTGCTGCGCGTCAGTGACGGGGCGATGCAATTCACCCGAATGGCCGGCGCCAATTCTGCCGCCAGCGCTACGGTCAGCCCCTCCACCGCGCCTTTGGCAGCCGCGATGGCGGCGTGATTGGCAAAGCCGGCACGCGCCGCGATGGAGGAAAACAGCACCACCGACCCCTGCCCCGCCACCAGCGCTTCCTGCGCGGCCTGCACCGCCAGGGTGGGACCCAAAGCATTGATCCGAAAAGCGTCCACCATATCCGCTTCCGTGACACGCTTGAGCGGCTTCAGCGCAATCGACCCCACGCAATAAGCCAACCCCGCCAGGGGGGTACCGGCGGCAGCAACGGCAGCGCCAAGCCGCGCCGTATCCGTGACATCTGCGGGGATGACGATGCTATTCGGCAATTCCGCCGCCAAGGCCGAGAGCCGCCCCTGGTCACGCGCGACCAGGGCCAGGCTCACCCCGCGCTTGGCTAAACGCCGTGCCAGGGCAGCGCCGACCGCCCCCGTGGCACCCAAAATCAAAATGCGCGCTTGCGTCATGCCAGACATCCCCTTGTGAAGGTCTTCAAATGGTCATGCTTCGCAAATGCGCGAGGGGCGCGACAATTTCCGCGCGACATGCCAGAATGCCCCCTGAGATGCGACAATTACTTCTGCTGCGGCACGCCAAATCGGCCTGGGATGACCCGGCGCTCGCGGATCACGCGCGGGTGCTGAATGGTCGCGGCCGGCGCGCGGCCACGGCCATGGCCCATGCCATGCAGGCGCTTGGGCTATCGCCGGATGTGGTGCTGGTGTCTTCAGCACGCCGCACCTTGCAGACCCTGGAAGCACTGACCCCCCTGCCGGATAGCCCGCTGATCGAGCCGATGGATGAACTCTATCTGGCGCCCTGGCAGCAGCTTCTCGCGGTCTTGCGCCGCGTGCCTGAGACCGCGCGCAGTGTCCTGCTGATTGGCCATAATCCAGGCCTGCATGATCTGGCGCTGGCACTGAGCGGGGCCGATGCCATGCCGGGCAATGCGGAAGCGCGCCGCATGGCGGAAGCTTTCCCGACGGCGGCCCTGGCGGAATTCAGCATCGCGAGCCCCTGGGCCGAATTGTCGGAAGGCGGGGGGCGCCTGGTGCGCTTCATGATCCCGGCCGATTTGCCGGAGATGGCGGGCTGAAAATGTCCGCGCCGAAGCCGCGTGTGCCGGCGCCCAAGCTGGATGATGGCCCTTTGGAACCCCGCGATGCCGGGGTTGTGACCCTTGAATTCAGCCTGCCGGCAGGAGAGGCGCGGCGTCTGTGGCGCCTGCCGGTGATGATGGCCGGGCGCCAAGGGCCGATGCGCCGTGGGGCGGCCGATATGCTCTGGCAGGATACGGCCGAGGGGCTTTTGGCCGCGCGCGGCTGTCTGGTGGAAACCACACGGCGCGATGGGCAGCATTTGGTCAGCCTTGCCCCGACCAGTGATGCGGCATGGCACCCAGGCCAGATCCTGGCGCCGTGCGGCCTTTGGCCGGCGGAGGCGAAGCCGGAAGAAGCCGATGAACCGC
>JBDKIR010000154.1:0-5332 GCA_039797035.1 Pseudomonadota bacterium
GCGACCGAGACACCGAAATCCGCCGCCAGCAGCGGCAGGAGTGGATCGAGCATACGAATCCCGCCCCCGGTGGCGAAGGCAGCCAGGGCGAGGAGCGGCAGGATGGAAAGGTCGGGTTTCAAGCCCCCGGGCAATGAGCG
The DNA here is from genome assembly GCA_039797035.1 of Pseudomonadota bacterium. Lineage (GTDB taxonomy): Bacteria > Pseudomonadota > Alphaproteobacteria > Acetobacterales > Acetobacteraceae > Neoroseomonas. The sequence goes on from JBDKIR010000154.1 coordinate 141, forward strand.
CCCGGGGCAGTCACGTCAAGCCATAGGCGGCGATCAGATCGCCTTTGCCGCGCGCAGGGCGGCTATTTCTTCGGCGCTGAAGCCGAATTCGCCCAGAACCTGATCAGTATGCTCACCCCGTTCCGGGGTTGGGTTGCGCGCGCATGTCACACCCGCGATTTGCATCGGTGCCCGCACCAGCGCGATTTCGCCAAGCGCGGGGTGCTGCACGGGCATCGCCATGCCAAGGTGCTTCACCTGCGTATCGGCGAAAACCTGATCCATGGAATAGACCGGCCCGCTCGGCACGCCCGCCTTGTTCAAGGCTTCCACCCATTCGGCAGTGGTTTTCTCATTCAGGCGCGATTGCAGCAGCGCATTGGTCTTGTCGCGATTGGCATGGCGCGACTTGTCGGTGGCGAAGGCGGGGTCCTTGGCTTCTTCGGTAATGCCAAGCGTCGCCACAATCCGATCCCACATTTGCTGCCCACCACCGGCCAGGTTCATCAGCCCATCCTTGGTGCGGAACAGGCCGGTTGGCGTCGTGGTCGGGTGGTCATTGCCCGCCTGGCCCGGGATATCACGCGCCATGGTCCAGCGCGTCGCCTGGAAATCCATCATGGCGATCATGGCTTCGAGCAGGCTGGTATGCACCCAGCGGCCCTTGCCCGTGGTTTCACGTTCCAAAAGCGCCACCAGAATGCCGATCGCGGTGTAAAGCCCTGCCGTCAGGTCCGCCACCGGAATACCTGCGCGCACCGGGCCCTGGCCGGGCAGGCCCGTCACGCTCATGATGCCGCCCATGCCCTGGGCGATCTGGTCAAAGCCCGGGCGCTTGGCATAGGGGCCATCCTGGCCGAAGCCGGAGATCGAGCCCAGGACAATGCGCGGGTTCACCGCCGAGAGCGCGGCGAAATCAATGCCCAAACGCTCCTTCACATCCGGGCGGTAGTTTTCCACGACAACATCGGCCTTGGCGACCAGGCGATGGAAGGCGGCCAGACCTTCGGGCGCCTTCAAATTCAGCGTAATGCCGCGCTTGTTGCGATGGGTGTTCTGGAAATCCGGGCCATGACGCTCCCCGCCCAGGCCCTTGCCGGTATCCACTTCATCGGTGGCTTCCACCTTGATCACATTGGCGCCCCAATCCGCGAGCTGGCGCACGCAGGTGGGGCCGGAACGGACCCGAGTAAGATCAAGCACGGTAAAGCGGGAAAGCGGCATCATGGCGGGGTCTCCTCAAATTCGGTGACTAGTTGGCATTGCCGCCGCGCCCGGGCAAGAGACCGGGTTGACGCGCCTGCACCGCGCGCTACCCATGCGCATCCCAAAGCCGAGGAATCTGACCATGAGCGAAGATCTGCTGCACGAAACCCGCGAAGGCGGCATTGCCTGGACCACCTTCAACCGCCCGCAAGCGCGCAATGCCATGACCTTCGCGATGTATGCGCGGCTGGCGGAATTGGCCGATGAAATCAGCGCCGACCCCGCCATTCGCGTTTGGGTCATCATGGGCGCGGGCGGCAAGGCTTTTGCGTCTGGCACGGATATCTCCCAATTCCGCGAATTCCGCACTGCTGAGGATGCGCTGAATTACGAAGCGCGCATTGATAAGGTGCTGGGCGCGCTGGAACGCTGCACCAAGCCCGTGATCGCCGCCATCACCGGTGCTTGCACCGGCGGCGGGCTTGGCATTGCCGGCTGCTGCGATATCCGCATTGCCGATAAGGGTGCCCGCTTCGGCCTGCCGATTGCGAAGACACTCGGCAATATCCTCAACATGCACAATTTCGCGCGCTTCTATGCGCTGGTCGGCCCCGCTGCCGTCACTGAAATGATCATGACTGCGCGGCTGTTTTCCGCTGATGAGGCCAAGCATATCGGCCTGATTTCCGAAATGCTGGAAACCCCGGAAGATGTCGCCAATCGTGCGATGGATATGGCGAAGAATATTTCGGGGCTTGCGCCGCTCACGCTGCGCGCCACCAAGGAAGCCATTCGTCGGTTGCGCAAGGCCACCAGCGAAGTTGAAGGCGATGATCTGGTGACCATGTGCTTCACCAGCGCCGATTTCCAGGAAGGGGTGAATGCCTTCCTGAACAAGCGTCCGCCGCAATTCACCGGACGCTGAAGCAACCACCAATAAAGCCGGGGGAAGGTATGGGTATGATGATCGGGCGCCGTGGATTTGGCGCCTTGGCGGCGGCGGGCCTATGGCCCGCCAATGCGGTGGCGCAGCAGGATTATCCTTCGCGCGCCATCACCCTTTTGGTTGGTTTCGCCCCTGGTGGCGGGACCGACATCATTGCGCGTTTCCTGCAACCTTTTCTGCAGGATGAATTTCGCCAGACCATTGCGGTGGAAAATCGCCCCGGTGCATCCGGCACCCTGGCGGTTTCGGCGTTATCGCGTGCGCGCCCGGATGGTTACACGATGCTGATGACAACCATCAGCGCATCGGCTGTGGTGCCGCCGCTGATGAACCCGCCGCCTTTCGACATTTATCGTGACCAGGTGGCGGTGGTGCATGCGGCAACCGTGCCGCTGGTGGCAGTTGTGCCGGCCAATTCCCCGTCCAATACGATGCGTGAATTGATCGAACGCGCGCGCCGTGAACCGGGTGTGCTGAATTATTCCTCCTCCGGTGTCGCAACGCAGCAGCATCTGGCGGCGGAGTTGCTGGGCGCAGCGGCGGGCGTGCGGATGACGCATGTACCCTTCCGGGGCACGGGTCAGGCGGTGAATGAAATTCTCGCCGGGCGCATCGACCTCGCCATCGATACGCTGCCGACTTACCTGCCGCATATCCGTGGCGGGCGGGTGCGCGCGCTGGCGGTGACCTTGCCACAGCGCGTGGAATGGCTGCCGGATGTGCCAACGGTGGCGGAGCTCGGCTTTCCGGGTTTCGACGCCAATGTCTGGTACATGCTGATGGGCCCGCCCGGCCTGCCGACACCGATCGCGGAGCGTTGGGTCGCGGCGGTGAACAAGGCTTTCGCTGATCCTGCGCTCCGCCAACGCGTGCGTGATGCGGGCTTCCTGATCGGTGGCGGCAGCCAGGCAGATGCCGCGGCCATGCTGAAAAATGATGCCGAGCGTTATGCCGCCCTGGTGCGCGGCGCGAATATCAAGCTCGACTGAAGCGGCATTATTCGCCTTGCAGAATGGCGGGCGCCAAGGCCGCAGATTTCGCCGCCGGGTGGGATGGGTTGCGGAAGCGCAATTCACCCCCCGGCACGGAATCGGGTGGCGCCAGGCCGAATAATTCCGCGCGTGAAGCACAGGCAGCGCCCAGCACACGCCGCGCGGCGCTGCCGGCTAAAAAGCGGCGGATAATGGCCTCCAGCGCCATATCCTGGCGCAGCGCACGCCATTCCGTGCGATCCATATCTTCCACAAAAATCGAAACCAGCCCGGGCATCCGGTCTGAAAGCCGTTCAGCCGCCAAGGTGGTCATGGAGCGCACCATGGCGTCCGCGATGCTGTTATCCTGCCCGGCGCGCGCGGCCAGCACGAAAACCGAACCGCCGGCAGGATTGCCGGTGACGGCAAGATGCGCCTCAGGCCCGAATTGGCTGCGCAAGCGCCCCGGCAGGGGATCCGCCTGCGCGCCAGCCAGAACCAGCGGGTCAAGCTTCAGCACGGCATCTGCGCTGCTATCCTGGCGCTTTTCAGCTGCCAGCATGGCCATGATGCGCCGCTGCAATTCCGCTGCCTGATCGGGGCCGGCCAGACCATCGGGCAGGGTCATGCGCAGCAGATAGCGCCCGGGATGGGCGGCGAGCCATGTCTGCAATTCGGGATTAACGCCATCAACCAAGGCATACCAATCACCCCGCTGCAGCGGTCTGCCTTCTTCCGCGGATACCAGCGCGCAGGCCACTTCAGCGGTGGCGCCACCACGGCTGATGCTCAAATCATGGGGGGTACCCTCAGCAAGGCCGGTAAAGCGCACCTCAAAGCCTTGCGAACGATAAAGTGCCGCACTCCGCAGCAGATGAAACAGCGGGATCAGCGTGGCTTCACCGGAAAGCCCCTCCGTCAAAAGCGCACGCAGCCGCGCTTTTGGTGCTGCGGGCAGGCTTTGCGCCAAGCGCACCGCTTCTGACGCGAAGCCTAATGCCCGACGTTCCGCGCTGCCTTGGGCCGTGCCGCTTGCCGCACGCGCCAGGGCAAATTCCAAAGCGTGGCGATGCTGCGTGGCGCGCCCCAGAAAGGCACTGGCTTGGGCGCGGCGCCCGAGATCAGCCAGGCGCGCTGACCACAAATCACGCCCCACCAGCCGGAAGAAATCCGGCAGGGCCTTTGGGTCAGCTTTGGCTTTGGAAAGCGGCATGGCAGGCAACCTCGGCGCGTCACGCTGATGGCAATCACCATCAAGGGCTCTACGCTGAAAAGCGTTGATCGAGCCAAGCCTGCCTCAAGCGAATATGCATCGCGCATGCCCGGTCTTGCCGCCGGAGCGGTGCAGATACCGCGTTGCATGGGGGGGACGTCAAGCCAGCAGCATCACGGTGCGCCGATATGGCGCAGCACCATCGCTTCCGTCAGGATTTCGGGCAGGATCATTGGCTCCCGCCCGCCTGGGGGCCAAAAGAGGTAAAGCGGCACGCCTTCCCGCCCATGGGTGCGCAGCAGCGCGGTGATGGCAGAATCGCCGCGCGTCCAATCCGCTTTCAAATAGGTAATGCCGCGCGCCGCCATGGCGCTTTGCACCGCATCGCGGCGGAGCGCCACGCGCTCATTCACCTGGCAGGTGATGCACCAGGCGGCGGTGACATTCAGGAAAACGCCTTTGCCCTCCGCCCGCAGCGCCGCGACTTTTGTTTCAGACCAAGCCTCAGCCGAGATGTCCGGCGAAGCGGGTTCGGCCGCACCATCAAGGCGCAAGGGCAAAAGCGCCAGCACCAGCAGAACAAGACAGGCGACAGCGACCTGCCAGGCTTTCTGCCCCTGCTGTTGTGCGCGGCCCAGCAGCCAAGCGCCCAGCGCCAGACATGCGGCGCCGATCAGCGCCACGATCACGCCCGCCCAGCCGCTCTGCGCCCAAAGCACGTAACCGAGCCAGACTGCCGCGCCATACATGGGCCAGGCCATGATGTGCCTAAGGCGTTCCATCCACGGGCCGGGGCGGGGCAGGGCCCGCGCCAGTTGCGGCGCAATCGCCAGGATCACGGTGGGCGCTGCAAGCCCAAGGCCGAGCAGCATGAAGA
>JBDKIR010000155.1:0-3345 GCA_039797035.1 Pseudomonadota bacterium
TCACGATCAAAGCCCTGAGTCAGGCCATAGACGTGGTTATAGAGGTGATAGAGCGCTGGCTGCTCCGCCGCCATGCGCGCGCCAGCCGCCGGGTTGATATGGCGCTTAAGCCCCGCCGCGCGCGCCGCCGCGCTTTCTTCCTGCCAGGTTTTCAGGCGTGATCGTTCCGGTTCACGCATCTGGCGCGGGTCGAGCGTGCCGGTGGTCGCCCCCAGCACCAACGCCTTCACGCGCCCTGGGCGCAGCAGCGCATATTCAACACCGGTCCAGCCACCCATGGATTGGCAAATGATGCGAATATCGCCAAGGCCGAGCTCATCCACCAAGGCCGCGAGATCAGCGGCATAGGCAGCGGGATCAGGCCCTTCCGCCGGTGCGGTGGAAGGGAAAAAGCCACGATGCGAAAACGCCACGCAGGTATAGCGCGGCGCAAAATGCGCCACCTGCTGCCACCAGGACATGAGATTCCCGCCAAGCCCATGGGCGAAGACAATGGCCGGGCCTTCGCCGGTAACCTCATAGCGGATGCGCGCATCTGGCCTTTCGATCCAGCCCGCGCGACGGGGAGGGGCCGTAAAACTCATGCGAGTGTTTCGACCACATGGGGGAAGACGGATTGATACCCTTCGCCCCAGGTAATGGCTTTGTCGGAATTACGCGCCGCCTGTGCGCCGCGCTGTTGCGCCACGCGGGTATAATATTCCCAAAGATGTTCCTGCCCCGCCATGCATTCAATGGCCGCACGCTTCTTGGCCCATACGGAACCAATATCCAGCAGCACATCAGGATGCCAATGGCATTGTTCCGGCTGATGCGGTTCAAACAGAAACACCGGGGGCGCGCCGATGACTTTCACATCCGGTTCATGACCATGCGCCTGGGCAATAACCCGGGCATGCTGCGCGAATTCCGTGGTCATGGGGTGGTCGAAATTATAGGGGTCTTGCTTGGAATGGGTCAGCACGAAGGAAGGCCGTATGGCGCGATACACTGCCGCCAAACGGAAAAGCTCCGCCTGGCCCAAGCTGAGGGGGTAATCCCCCAAATCCCAGAATTGCAGATCATGCACGCCAAGCACCTTGGCCGCGCGCTCTGCCTCTCCTTGGCGTTCGGTCTTGACGCGATCCAGCGTCATGCCGGCCTGGCGCCACAGCTTGGCGCTTTCCCCGCGTTCGCCATAGGACAGGCAAATCACCGTTACCTGGAAACCCTTTTCAGCATGCAGGGCAATGGCACCGCCCGCCCGCCAGACGAAATCCGCTGAATGCGCGCTGACGACAAGCGCTGTCTTGGTCATGGTCGTTCTCTCCCACAGGGTCTCGGTTCGCCAGATGATGCGCCAAAAAACCCGATCTGTCGCGGGCTGGCGGACCCGCCAAAGCTTGCCTAGGCTATCCTTTTGGGCAGGAAGGGGGCAGGCATGGGTCCGTCAGAAGCCGATACCTTTGATTACGTGATTGTGGGCGCCGGTGCCGCAGGTTCCATTTTGGCCGCGCGGCTTACGGAAGACCCGGAAACCACCGTATGCGTGCTGGAAGCCGGGCCACCCGACACCAACCCATTCATCCATATACCGGCCGGCTTTCTGAAGGCCCTGTCCAATCCGGATATCACCTGGCAATTCAGCACCGAACCGACCGAAAATACCGCCGGTCGGCGGGTGCAGACCGTGCAGGGGCGCACACTCGGTGGTGGGTCTTCCATCAATGGCATGGTTTATAATCGCGGCCAGCCGGGCGATCAGGATAGCTGGGCGCAGCGTGGCAATCGGGGCTGGGGGTATGCGGATTGCCTGCCCTATTACATGCGCACCGAAAGGCGGCTTGGCTTTGGGGAGGACCGGCGCGGGCGGGATGGTGGCATCCCTGTCACGGATATGGATTGGTTCAATCCCGTATCCGAAGCCTTCATTGCAGGCTGCATTGGCGCCGGCATTCCGCGTAACCCGGATTACAATAGCGGCAATCAGGCTGGTGTCGGGTATTTCCAGCGCGCGATCCATCGTGGCCGCCGCATTTCCGCCGCGCGCGGTTTTCTGCACCCCGCCATGGCGCGCAAGACACTCGATGTGCGCACCAATGCCCGCGCCTGCGGGATTATTCTGGAAGGCAAACGCGCGGTTGGCGTGCGTTATTTGAACCAACGCGGCGGTGTGGCGCGCGAAGTGCGCGCCAGAAAGGAAGTGATCATTTCCGCCGGTACCGCAAACACGGCGCGGCTCTTGCAGGTTTCCGGCATTGGTCCGGGCTGGCTATTGCAGAAACTCGGTGTGCCTGTGCTGCATGAATTGCGTGGCGTGGGCGAGAATTTCCGGGACCATTACGCGACGCGCGTTGTCATGCGGGCCAAAGCCGGGGTGACCACCCTGAACGAATTGGCACGCGGCGTGAGATTGGCCGGGCAGATCGCACGTTGGGCTACAGGGCGGCCCTCTATCCTCGCCACCGTGCCATCCCATGTCTATGTTTTCTGGAAATCCTTTGAAGGATTGGATCAGCCCGATCTGCAATGCGTCTTCACCCCCGGTTCCTATGCCGAAGGCAAGGTCTATGTGCTGGATGATTACCCTGGCGTCACCGCCGGTGCCTGGCAGCATCGCCCGGAAAGCATCGGGTGGGTGCGCGCGAAAACCGCTGATGTTTTCGATGACCCTGAAATCCAGCCCAATTACCTATCGGATCCGATGGATCGGCGGGTGCATCTGGGTGGTATCCGCCTGATCCGCCGTTTGCTCAACACGCCGGAAATGGCGCCCTTCCTGCAAGGCGAAACCCTGCCAGGGCCGCATCTTGAATCCGATGATGAATTGCTGGATTTCGCCCGTCGCAACGGTTCCACCACCTACCACCTGATTGGCACCGCGCGCATGGGCCCGAATACGGACCCGACCGCGGTGGTGGATGATCGGCTGCGTGTGCATGGGTTGGAAGGCTTGCGCGTGGTGGATGCTTCCGTGATGCCGAATATGACTTCGGCCAATACCTACGCCACCACCATGATGATTGCGGAAAAGGCATCGGATTTCATTCGTGGCCGCCCGCCCTTGGAGCCGATGCTGTAAGGCTGTTTCAGGAAATTCGGAGGAAACAACAATGGAATTACCGCTGCACGGCATGCGCGTGATTGAAGTGGGGCAGGCTTTGGCCGGCCCCCTGGCTGGCGTGATGATGGCCGATATGGGCGCCGATGTGATCAAGGTGGAAAAGCCCGATGGCGGCGATGATGCGCGCGCCTGGGGGCCGCCCTTCGGGCCGGATGGTGAAACCTCGCTCTATTTCCACGGTCAGAATCGCAACAAGCGTTCCATCACGCTCGATCTGAAAAAGCCCGAAGATGTTGAAGCGC
>JBDKIR010000156.1:0-2892 GCA_039797035.1 Pseudomonadota bacterium
TTCGCGCTTGGATCGATACTGACCACCGTGGTGGATCCGCGCTGAATGATGGTGGTCGCGACATCATGGCTGTGCAGATCCTGCGCCACATCATGCCCGCTATTGCCGGTGCCCAGCACCAATGCCTTCTTGCCCCGCCAGGCCGCACCACTGCTGAAGCTATGGGAATGAATCACATCGCCCGTAAAATTTTCCAGGCCGGGCAGTTGCGGCACTTTCGGAATACCGCTGACACCATTGGCAAAAATGATATGGCGGGGGCGAAGGACACGTTCGGTGCCATCCGCCTTTCGGATTCGCGCCTGCCAATGCCCGGTGGCTGCATCATAATCACCGCCCAGGAATTCCGTACTGGTCCAGACATTGATCTCAAGCGCCCAGGCGTAATGCTCAAGCCAATTCGCCAGCATGTCTTTGGGAATATATTTCGGCCAAGTGGGCGGAAAATGCATATAGGGCAAATGGTTCACATGCACCTGATTATGCAGCGCCAGGGAGTGGTAGCGTTTGCGCCAATTATCACCGATGCGTTCATGCTTTTCGACGACCAGCGTATCAAGCCCAAGCTGTCCAAGGCGTGCTGCAATGGCGAGCCCTGCCTGCCCACCACCAATAACCAGTACCGTTGGTTCATGGCATGCATAGGATTGCGCCTTGGTGCGCTGGTCCAGCCAATTGTCACCGCCGAAATTGCGTGAATAGGCTTCACCGCTTGGCCGACGCTTGCCGGTTTTCTCTTCAAAGCCTTTCAACTCTTCAAGCGAGGTCAATAGGACCCAGGCGCGGTCCGGCGCATCTGCCAGCAGGCGCAGCACACCGGCACAACGCCCTTGTTTGGTTTCAAAGTGAAAAATCGCCTCGATCACCTCGACACCCAGGCGTCGCAAACGTCGCGGCGCAACGCGGCCTTCAGGCACGGCGAATTGCCCCGCCGCAACACTGGCTTGCGCGCGAACTAGCGCCTCAACGATGCTGGCCGCCCCAGAAAAGGGTGAAAAATTCCAGGTGAAGGCCAAAAGATCGCGCCAGTGACCCTCAGCATCAAACAGCCCTGTCAGCGCCGCAACATCCCCGCGCCCTAACGCAGCTTCAAACCGCTGCAGCCAGGCGGAAACCAAAGCAGTGTCATGGGTGGTGTCTGCTGTCTGGGCAGAAGGGGTGACGTGGTTCATGGCGGGTATTACCTTCGGAAGCCGGAATTGCCGCTAAAATCTGGTTTTTGCCGCGCGCAGGAAGCCTGCACGTCAGCCCTTCAACGCATGGCACCTGCATCAAAGCGCTGGAGCAAATCACGCAACCTGTCGGGCACAGGAATGGGCCGCTTGCTTTTCTGGTCTGTCCAGACCCAAACAATCTCACCGGTCGCAAGCAACCTGTCGCCATCGCTGTGGTAGATTGCGGGCAGGAAGGCAATGGAAGAAGTGCCAATCCGCGTGGTGCGCACGCCAATCGCCAATTCCTCATCATGGCCGATGCCTACCTTGTATTCGACAAGGGCGCGCACGACGTGAAATTCCGCGCCACTGGCCTTGACCTCAGCGCGATTATCCCAGCCGGCGGCGCGGATATAGGCGGATACCGCCATATCATACCAGGTCAGATAATGCGCGTTGAAGACAATGCCCTGAGCATCCACTTCATTGTAGCGAACACTCAGGGGGTAGAAGTAGCGAAAGCTGCTACGTTCCATGGTCAGGCGGACTTGATGTCTTTCACAATCGCCTTGGCAGCATTGACCATGATGGCGACTTCATTGGCGATGGTCACCAGCTTGAAGCCCATTTTGATCATGCGCTTGGCATAGGCGGCCGATCCGCAATGCAGCCCCGCCGCGATGCCGCGCTTGCCGCATTCCGCGATCAGTTTTTCATAAATGCCCAGGATGAAGGGATCTTCCACATCCAGCTTCGGTTCCAAGCCGTAGGAGAAGGAAAGATCCGAAGGCCCGACATAAATGCCATCGATCCCCGGCACATCCAGGATGGCGCCGATATTCTCAATCGCCTGTTTGGTTTCGATCATGGGAATAACGAGAATTTCGTCATTCGCGGTCTTCTGGTAGGAACCGCCCTCCCCATAAAGCCCGGCGCGGATCGGGCCATTGGAACGCGTGCCGTGCGGCGGATATTTGCAATACTGCACCAAAGCGCGGGCTTCTTCGGGGGTATTCACCATGGGGCAGATCACGCCGTAAGCGCCGGCATCCAGAACCTTGCCGATGATGCCCGGTTCATTCCAGGGCACGCGTACCATGGGGGTTACTGGGTGGGGCTGCATGCCCTGGAAGCACGCCACACAGGAAAGGTAATCCTGCACGCCATGCTGCATATCTACCGTCAGGCTATCCCAGCCCGATTGGGCGAACATTTCCGCCGAAAAGGCATTGGGGATGGCAAGCCACCCATTGGCCACGGCCTGGCCGGCCTTCCACATCTGTTTGACCTTATTCGGCATTGCCCTGTTTCCTCCTTCGGGACGCTGATCGAGCAACGCTAGGCTAGAAAGGGCTGGTCCGGAAGATGCCCCGCTGGACGCGCCGCCCCGCAAGCGGCAAAAAGGGAGTAACCCGCCGCCCGCCTTTCGGCTTCGGCATGAGGAAACACCATGAATGCCAGCGCCCCCGCCATAGCCCAGGTCATTGCCAGCATCCGCGGCTTTCTGGGTGAAAGGCTCAGCACCACACATGCTATCCGCGAACAGCATAGCCGCGGGGAAGACACCACACCGCCCACCCTGCCCGATGCAGTGGCCTTCGTGCAAAGCACGGAGGAAGTCAGCCGCATCATGGCGCTTTGTCATCAACACGGCGTGCCGGTGGTACCCTTCGGGGCCGGCACATCGCTTGAAGGGCATGTCAATCCGCTGCGCGGCGGCATATCGCTAGACCTGTCG
>JBDKIR010000157.1:0-5520 GCA_039797035.1 Pseudomonadota bacterium
CGGATGTGCAGGGTCACCATAACCCGCCACCGGCGCGCCAAGCTTCTGCGCCACACTCAGGAAACCGCAATGCTTGCCGGAACAATTATGATAGACGCGGGACCGATCACCACCCGCGCGATAAATCTTCGCCTGATCCGCCGCCGCCCGTGGCATATCCGGCCCGCAAACCAAGGCAGATTCGGAAAGCCCCATGCGCGTGAGCCAATCGCGCACCAAAGCCACCTGGAAATCCTCGGCACTGTGGGAGGCACAGGAAAGTGCTAGGTGTTCTTCACTCAAGCCCAGCGCATCAGCGGCACCGGTTTCCACCAGCGCCACCGCCTGATAGGGCTTCAATGAGGAACGCGGAAAGGTGACGAAGGCGGGATCACCCATCGCCAATACTTGGCGCCCATCACTATCCACCACCACGGCAATACCGTGATGAATGCTTTCCACCGCGGGGCCGCGATGGATTTCGGCCAGCTGCACAAAGGGGCTTTGCATCGTCACTACCTTTCCGAAATCACGCTGGCTTCAAAAACCTTCCAGTACCACCTTGCCGATCATGCCGCCGCTTTCCACCAACGCATGCGCCTGCGTCAGATTGGCCGCCGAGATCTTGCCCAGATTGCGCGTCATGGTGCCGCGCATCCGCCCGGCTTCAAGCAGCCCGGCCACTTCATTCAATAGCCGATGCTGTTCGATCATATCGGGCGTATTGAATAGCGGGCGCGTGAACATCAATTCCCAATGGATCGAAACCGATTTGCGCATCACATCGCGCGCATCCACCGGCGCCTGGCTTTCAATCAGCACAATACGCCCTTGCGGCGCCACGGCTTCCACCATCGCCGCCCAATTCTTGGCCGTGGTATTAGCGGAATAGATGTAATTCGCCCCGCGTAGCCCAAGCGCCTTCATCTGCGCCGCGATATCGCCGTGATGATCCACCACATGATGCGCGCCCAAATCACGGCACCATTGCACGCTTTCAGCGCGCGATGCGGTCGCCACCACGGTCAGCCCCGTCGTGGCGCGCGCGATCTGGATCACCATGGACCCGACCCCACCCGCGCCACCAATCACCAGCAGAACCTGCCCCTGCCCGCCGCCCTGCGGCACGCCCAGGCGATCAAACATGCCTTCCCAGGCAGTAATCGCCGTCAGCGGCACGGCAGCGGCTTCAGCAAAAGTCAGATTGCGCGGCTTCCGCCCAACAATGCGTTCATCCACCAGATGCATTTGGGCATTGGTGCCGGGGCGATTGATCACGCCGGCGTAAAACACCTCATCACCTGGACGAAACAGCGTGCAATCAGGCCCGACAGCGCGCACCACGCCGGCACCATCAAAACCCAGAATACGCGGCGCCTCACCGGGATCATCGCGGCGGCGCACCTTGGTATCAACAGGGTTCACCGATACGGCATGGATTTCCACCAGCAGATCGCGCCCGGCCGGCGCGGCGGGGGCTGCGATATCCAGATCAATCAGCGCCTCCGCTTGATCAATCGGCAGGCATTTCCGGTATCCAACGGCTTTCATCGTAACCCTCGATCCTTTTGCTTTTCAGCCCACACGCAATAAAGCAGGCCCTTCTTCGCGCAGCCAAGTCTCCGCCGCATCACGATGCGGGGCCAGGGTCGCGACATGCGCCCAGAAGCGTGGTGAATGATTGAGTTCACGCAAATGCGCGACCTCATGCGCCACCACATAATCCAGCACCGTATCCGGCGCCATCACCAGCCGCCAGGAAAAGGCCAGCGTGCCATCCGGCGCGCAGGAACCCCAGCGGCTTTGCGTATCCTTCACGCGAATGGCCTTGATGGCGACACCAAGCTTTTCGGCATGGATCGCAGCCAGGGGAATGATCCGCCGCTTCGCCTCACTACGCAAAAAGTCACGCAAGCGGCGCGGCAGGAATTCCGCCGCACCGGTCACGATGATGGCGCCATTTTCCACGAAGGCACCGCCACGACGGAGCGGTTCATGCAGCACCGGATGCGGCACACCACCCAAGGGAACCGCCGCGCCCGCGCTCAGTGATATGCTCGGCGCCAAAGCCTTGATGCGCTTCAGCACCCAGGCGGCATGGGTGGTCAGCAATTCCAAACCAGCGCGGCGGCTGGCGCGCATCGGCAATGTCACCACCACATCCCCGGCCCGGGGATCAATGCGTAAACTGACCGACCGCGCACGCTCTGAACGTCGCCAACGCACCGGGCAAAGCTCTGCCGGTCCCAGCAGACCGGGGCGAAGCGGCACCATTTCCGAATCGGGCAGAGACATCAGCGCACCATGCCGTCAAGCAGGTTTAATTTTCAACCGCTTGACACTCAGGCGGTTTCACGCGCGAGTGTGGCCATGCAGTTCGCCATCAGCGCCATCCTGCCCCTGTTATTGCTTGGCACCATTTGGGGTGCCACGCCAATTTTCGTGAAGACTTTGGGCGGCATGGGTTGGCCACCTTTGATGATCGCCCTCGGTGCTTCGGGTTTCAGCACCATCACCTTGCTGGCGGTTTGCTTCGCGCGGCGTGAAATCCCCGCGCTGAAGCGCCCGCATCTGATCCATTATGGCGTTTCGGGTTTGACTGGCTTGGTGCTGTCCAACCTGTGTGGCTTTACAAGTTTGCAGCATATTCCAGCAGGTTTCTTTTCCCTGCTGATTCCACTCTCACCCATGCTGACAGTGCTGGGTGCCATGGCGCTGAAGATGGAGGCAGTTTCCTGGCGCCGCATTGGTGGCAGTCTGCTCGGTCTGGTGGGTATTGCGCTTGCCATGGCACCAGGGGCGGCGCTGCCGGATCCGAAGGCGCTGCCTTGGGCCTTGCTCGCCGCGCTAACGCCCATGTGGTACGCGGCAGCCAATATCGCCGGTGTGCGATTGGCGCCGCGCGGCACCGCCCCTCTGGCATTGGCCGCTGGCACCTGTGGCGCTGCGGCGCTGATCATGGCGGTGATTGCTTTTGCCACTGGGCAAATGCATGCGGTGGCGCTGGAAGGCCTGCCCATCACCATGCTGCAAGGCGTGCTGCTCGCGCTGGCCTATTTGATCTATTTCCGATCACTCGCGACGCAAGGCGGCGTGGTGACATCGCAAGTGGGCTATATCGTCACCATCACCGGGCTGATCTGGGGCTTTGCGATTTTTGGTGAGGTGCCGGGCTGGCTCACCATCCCGGCCGCTGCTTTGGTCTTTATCGGGCTCGCGCTCGTGACGCTACCTTCGAAGACTAAAGCGGTTTGATCGCATTTTCCGAGCCGCCAAGTGATTCCACTTGGCTTGAAAATGCTCTAACCAATCAAATGCTTGAGTTCGGTTTCCACAAAGGCTAGCGGCGCCGTGCCGCCATTGACCACATTGTGTTCAACCCCTGCGGCGCGCGCATAAGCCACGCCGCATTTAAGTTCGGCGGTCATCGTCTCACCACCCGGCAATTCGACCAGCAGCGTGCCATCCGTTGCCGGCACCACCACATACGCCATGCCATGGCGATGCCAGCCGGTCTCCGCGCCGGGTTCGAAATCCCAGCGCGTGACCCGCACATTGGCATCATCAATCTGAACGGTCGCCACCGCCGGTGGGCGGCAGCGCAACGGTTCCTTCACGGCGCTATTCCGCGGCCTTGGCGGGCGAAAGCCCCGGCAGAGGCAGCGCGCCAGCCGCACCCCAAGCGGCCCAAACCGCTTCGGCCTGCTGGGCATTCAGCGGCAGGTGTGGCGGGCGAATGGTGCGCCAGCCAGCATCACCCGTGCTGCGCGCAATGATTTCACGAAGGCCCGGGATCAACGGCACGGAAGTCGCGGCCTTGCGCGTGGCATTCAAAACAGCCTGCGCCGCATCCGCTTCCGGCCCGGTGCGCTTGGCATAGACAATGCCGCCCCAATGCGAATTGCCGTTCGAAGCCGCGGTGATGCAGCCCGCGCCACCTTCGGCCAGGATCTTCTGCAGGAATTCGTCGCTGCCGGAATAGACTTCAAACCCATCCTTGGCGAAGGCCTGCACCATGGCCTGCATATTGGCGTAATCGCCCGATGAATCCTTCACGCCCTTGATGGTGCCCGGGAAAGCCTTGATCAGGCGTTCCAGCAGGGAAAGGCTGAAGGGCACCGCCGATTGCTGCGGGAAATGATACAGGTAAACCTTCACGCCGCCGCCAATGCGGTTCAAGGCTTCCGAGAAATAGGCGAACAGCCCATCATCCGACGGACCCTTGTAATAGAAGGGCGGCAGCATGAGCACGCCGGGGCAGCCGGCATCGCGCGCATGCTTGGTCAGTTCCACGCTATCCATCAGGCTGGCGCAGCCCGTGCCCGGCATCATGCGCGCCGCCGGAATGCCGCGCGCGATCAGCCCTTCCAGAATGGCCTTACGTTCATGCAAGCCGAAGGAGTTTGCTTCACCAGTTGTGCCCAGCACGCCAAGCCCGGTGCAGCCATTGGCCAGCAGCCATTTGGCATGGGCCGCCATACGATCCAGATCGGGGGTCAGATCGGGCTTCATCGCCGTCAGCACCGCGGCATTCACGCCGCCATAAATAGCGTCCTTCATCGGGCTCATCCTTTGAAAAGCTTGGGGGGCCTTCGTCGCGCGGATAGCGCGCCACGTCAATTCGGCGGATAGCGCGCTACGTCAATCAAGCGGATAGCGCGTCACGTCAATTCGGCGCATAGCGCGGCGCGTCAATCAGGCGTTTCCGCCTTGCGCGGCATCATGCCCGGCCAGCGCACCACATGGTCTTCCAAAGCCCCGGCCTTGCGCTCATCCACCGCCCGCCCGCGCACGGAAACCCCGGCACGATGCACGCTTTCCGGATCGCCCGAGACCAGCGGGTGCCACCAGGCCAAATCCCGCCCTTCCGCCACCATGCGATAGGCACAGCTTGGCGGCAGCCAATCAAGGCTGGCAACGCGCTTCGGGGTGAGTTTCACGCAATCCGACACACGCTTTTTGCGGTTCACATAATCGGAACAACGGCAGCTTTGCAGATCCAGCAAGCGGCAAGAAACCTCGGTGTAGGAGATCTCATCCGTGTCCTCATCGCGCAATTTATGCAGGCAGCAGCGCCCGCAGCCATCGCACAGGCTTTCCCATTCCCTGCGGGACATCTCGGCCAGGGTCTTGGTTTTCCAGAAAGGGGTATCTTGGGTCACCGTCCAGACCTAACGCGCCTTGCTTGCGCCGGATACGCCCCTCAGCGGCGATTGGCCGGCGGGGCCGAAAGGCTTTCCGTCTGCACCCGGCCGGTCCCGGCACTGCCGGGGCTGACACGCCCACCTGAAGAAGGTGCCGCGCTGGAACTACCGCCGCTATTGGCAGCACCCAGGCGCATCAAGGCACCGCGCAGCGGGTCACTGCCCGGGTTATGCGCTTCCATCGCAATCACCACCTGGCGCGGCGAAATCTCCCGGCCGAAATAACCGCGCATCTTGGCGCTATCGGTGGAGAGCAAATTGCCATCCAGCGTAATGCCCGCGAAAAGCCCGCGCGCCTTGGCAATGGTTACAACATCCGCCCCAATCGCCGCCGTGG
>JBDKIR010000158.1:0-4221 GCA_039797035.1 Pseudomonadota bacterium
AATTTCGGAATGACGCGGCCTTCCGCATCACCCATGCCCATGGCAAGGCTCGCCTTGCGGCGAATGGCTTCAATCCGCGCCATGAAGTCCTTATCGGCGTCTAATTCCTTCGCGGTCTCACGCGCGGTTTTGCCGAAATCGCGCGCGCGCGCGATCACCACCGGCATGCAGATATCAAGGCAGGTGACTTCCACGCCATCAATCACATCAATCGCATTGCCGGTTGGCATCAGCTTGCCGGTCGCACCGCCCACCGCATCGGCGAAATTCAGCACAATGGGGGCAGCCGTGCCGGGCACGCCGGCAATCGCGGTATCGCCCTCATAATTCACGCGCCGGCCTGGTGTTTGCACCACGGCTTCGATCATCGCACCCGTATTCACGGCGCGGATCATCACGCGGGTTTCGCCTTCTTCGGCTGGCACCAGCCCGCTTTCAATCGCGAAAGGCCCAACACCGGCCAGCATATTTCCGCAAGTCGGCCCCCAATCCACAAAGGCGCGGTCCACGGAAACCTGCGCGAACAGATAATCCACCTGCTGCGGCGCATCGGCCGCCGCGCGGGAAACAATGCAGACCTTGCTGGTCAGCGTGGTCGCACCGCCCAAGCCATCAATCTGGCGCGCATCAGGTGAGCCCATGGCCGCGAGCAGCACACGCCCCATGGCTTCCCGATCCTCGGGCAGATCATCGCGCAGGAAGTAGGGGCCGCGGCTGGTACCGCCGCGCATCAGGGTGCAGGGAATGGCTTTCTGCATCGGTCTATCCATCAACGTAAAGGCCAGGGGAGTTCAAAGAAATACTGCAACAGCCCCTGCGGGAAATCGAGGGTGAGAATTTGCGCCACCGCAATCAGGCCGATGGTGGCGATCACCGTCAGCAGCAGGGTCAAGCGCCAGGAACAACGCGCCGCATAACGGAGGAAGGCCAGGAAGAAGATCGTATTGGCCAGCAGGAAGCCAACCAGGGCGGAAAGCCCGACCAGCCCAATGACCCAACCAAGATGCGCCCAGAAACTGCCATCTTCAGGCTTGGCCTTGGCTTCCGCATCATGGAACAGCGAACCACCCACGCGGCCAAAATTCAGCTTGAAGAATACAGGCACACTGATCAGCAGCATTGCGCCGGCAATCATCATGGGAAAGATGGCCCCAAGGAAGCTGTGGCGCAACGCGTCAATAAAGACCGCAGCGAAAAGTGCCACCGGGATCACGGCGAAAATCGCCTGCGGCTGGCGCTGGCCCGTTTCGGTGCTGCCGCCATCTTCTTCCGTATCCGCCAGGCGGCGCTTGCGGATCCCAAGCCCGGCGAACACCACGATCAGCGCGGCAATGATCAAAACGCCTGGGCGCGTCAGGAAATCCCAGCCATAGAATTGCACGGCCTGATACAGGTAGGTTTCCATCGGCTGCGCCAGCACAAAGCCCACGACGAAGGGCGGGCGCGGCCAGCCGAAGCGGCGCATGAGCAAGCCAAGCAGGCCAACGCCCAGCAGCAGCAACAAATCCGCCAATTCGCGGTTATTGTTGAAGGCGCCAAAGCAGACCACCATCATCATGAAGGGCGCCAAAAGCCCGAAGCGCACCGTGGTCAGGCGAGCAATCAATGGTGAGGTGACGAAGCACAGCAGCGTGCCCATCACATTGGCAATCGCGAGCGACCAGATGATGGCATAGGTCAGATCCAGGCGTGAGCCGACCAATTGCGGCCCGGCTTCAATGCCAAGCAGCGTCATGCCGCCCAGAAACACCGCCATGGACCCGGAAGACGGAATGCCGAAGAACAGCGTCGGCACCAGCGCGCCGCCTTCGCGCGCGTTATTGGATGCCTCCACGGCAATCACGCCGCGCACATCACCCTTGCCGAATTGACCATTCTTTTCGGTTTGAATGGCGTGCCCATAGACAATCCAATCGGTCACACTGCCACCAAGCCCCGGAATGGCGCCAAGGACTGAACCGATCGACGAGGTACGCAGCAGCAACCACCAATGGGTCATGATGTCGCGCAAGCCCGCAATCCAGCCCCGGCCAAGTTCCGCCGTGCGGGAAATCGTCCCACCCCCGCGCGCCAGATCAATGATTTCCGGCAGGGCAAAAATCGCCAGCACCAGAACGGGCAAGGGCAAGCCATCGGACAGATAGATCAGCCCGAAATCAAGCCGATATTCCGCCGTGGCGGGCGCGGTACCAACCGTGCCCAAGGCCAAGCCCATGCCACAAGCGATCAGCCCCTTGGCGAAGCTTTTGCCCGCCAACACGCCCACCATGGAAAGCCCAAGCAGCGCCAGCATGAACAACTCGGCTGTGCCCAGCGCCAGAATCAGGGGCCGCGCAATCAGCACCGCACCGGTCAAAATCACCGCACCGACCAAACCACCGATCATGGAAGCAATGAAGGATGCCGATAGCGCGCGCGCGGCTTCTCCTCGTCGGGCCATGGGGAAGCCATCCAGGATGGTGGCCTGACTTGCCGATGATCCTGGTATGCCCATCAGGATGGAGCTGAAAGTATCCGCTGTTGCCGCCACGGCCACTAGGCCCACCAGCATGGCCAGCGCAGAGACCTGATCCAGCCCGTAAATAAAGGGCATCACCAGCGAAAGCCCGGCAAGGCCACCAAGAGCAGGCAGTACGCCGATGGCGTAACCAATCAAAACCCCAAGCGCCATATATCCAAGACGTTCGGGACTCGCGAGCGCGGTCAGCGCCATTAGCAGCGCGTCAAGCATTCAGCCTTACTCCTGATGGCGCTCCCCCGAGCGCGTTTACGATGTCAGCCCAGACGGTGATTGAAGCGGCGCAGCAACCAATCCTTGATCCATTCGCGCGTCGTCTCACTGATGACGGTACCAGCGGCATAGGCTTTCTCGGCCGCGTCACCCACTACCTCATCATATTCGCCAATCACGGTACCACGCTTTTCCTTGTATTCCGGGTCAGCGAAAGTCCGGATGAAGGCGGCACGATACAGATCCTGCACAGGCTTGGGGGTTTCCTTCGGCACCACCACGAATTTCTGCGCGGCAAAACCCGCGACAAACAGCGTGCGATAGGCTTCCCAGGCCGGGCCGGAAGGATCTTTACCGGTGGCAGACTTCAGGAATTCCGGGAAGGTCGGCAAATCCGGGAAATTCGGATCGCGCACGATATCGCCATTGGCATTCAGGATACCGTAGGAAAACAGCGGCGACGCCTTGCCTTCGCGCACCAGGGGCAGCACCTGGCTCGTATAGGCTGAGGAGGTCTGGTAATCGATCGGCGTCTCGCCGCGTTCAAAAGCCAGTCGCCCTTGGCCACGACCCTGCATGCCAAAGACGATCTGGACATTCAGGTTCATCAGTTCGAAAGCGAGCGCCGGCACGATATCCAAGGATGTCGGGCCCTGACTGCCGAATTTCAGCCCCTGCGCCGCCTGCAGCTTCGCCAGATCACCGGGCCCCCGCACCCCCAGTTCCGGGCGCACATAAAGCACGCCGCCGGTTGGGCTCGCCATCAAGACGCTCCAGGCGCGGTAATCGTAGCGGACGCGCGGATCACCCATCAGATAGGGGAATTGCGTAGACCCGCTGGTGCCCAGAATGGTGAGGCCATCAGGCCGGGTACGCTGGGCAAATTGATTGGCGCCGTTGATGCTGCCCCCGCCGGTGACATTGCGGATCACCACCGTTGGATTGCCGGCCATGTGCTTTTGCATCAGCGGCAGATGAAACCGCGCCCAAACATCCGAACCCCCACCCACCGCGAAGGGGATGATCCATTCGATTGTTTTGCCGGCCATATCCTGCGCGCGTGCAGCGCCGGTGGCCGCCAGGCCAAGACCAAGCCCACCAAGGGCTCGGCGCGTGAGAGAAATGCTTGCGACTTTGGACATGAAACCCTCCCCGGACACCATTTTGATGTCCCATAAAACAGAAACCGGGCCGATGGAACCAGCGAAATGCTAACCTGCCGCCCCGCAACGTGCCGCTTTTGCCGCTTTCGGATGAACGCCTTGCCTGTTACGGAATGCCATGCCCGTCACCCACCGCACCATCACCCCGGCCGAGGCCGATCTCCGGCTTGATCGCTGGTTTCATCGCCATTTCCCGAACCTTGCCCAAGGGGCTTTGCAGAAAATGCTCCGTACGGGGCAGATCCGGCTGGATGGGGCGCGGGCGGAAGCGAATACGCGGCTCAAGCCAGGGCAACAATTGCGCATCCCCCCCATGCCGGAAGCCGC
>JBDKIR010000159.1:0-2690 GCA_039797035.1 Pseudomonadota bacterium
GGGTGCCGATTGCATCGTGATCTGGCCGTTTTTCGGTGGCGGGCCCATGGGCAAGGCGCCCACCGAATTGGCCGGCGGGGATGAGGCGCTGTGCACCATGGTGGCCTGCCATCCGCAACAGGAAGTGGTGGCGGCTGGTTTCAGCGATGGCCTGGTGCTGATGGCGGAAATTGCCAGCGGGCGCGTGATGCCCGTTTCAGCGCCGGGGCGCGGCGCGATTTCCGCCCTGGCCTGGAATGATGCCGGCACGCATCTCGCCTTCGGTACTGAGGAAGGTTTCGCCGGCCTGCTGGATTTGTCGAAGCGTTGACCATGCTGGCCCCGATACTCAAAACCAGCCGATTGCGTATCCCGCGTCTTGGGTTGGGCACTTGGCCCTTGCAGGGTGCGGAAGCCGAAGCCGCGGTGCAAAGCGCCATTGGCCTTGGCTATCGCCACATTGATACCGCCAGCATGTATGGCAATGAAGCAGCGGTCGGCGCGGGGATACGTGCTGCCGGCATTGCCCGGGAAGATGTGTTTGTCACGACCAAAATCTGGTGGACAGATTTGGCGCCGGCGGCATTGCGCGCTTCGGCGGAAGCGTCGCTTCAGCGTTTGGGCATGGATTACGCGGATTTGATGCTGATCCATTGGCCCGCACCAGACATGGATCTGGCGGCATCGCTGCAAGCCTTGGCGGGGTTGCAGCGGGATGGCTTGGCGCGGGCCATTGGTGTTTCCAATTTCCCGCCGGGCTTGCTGCAGCGCGCCTTGGAAAGCGGCATTGCGCCCATCGCCTGCTTGCAGGTGGAATGCCATGTCTATCTTTGGCAGCCGAAACTGGCCGCGCTCTGCCGCGACCATGATCTGGTGATGACAGCCTATTCACCGACCGCGAAAGGGGCGGTGGCGGATGATCCCGTATTGCGGCGCATTGGTGCCAAGCATGGGACCTCGGCCGTGGCGGTGGCTTTGGCCTGGTTGCTTGCGCAGGATCGTGTGGTGGCCATTCCCAAATCACGCCGACCGGAAATTCAGCGGGAAAACCTGGCTGCGGCGGCGCTGCGACTTGATGCGGATGACATCGCCGCGATCAATGCCCTGCCCAAGACACGTCGCTTATTGAGCCCCGGCTTTGCACCGAATTGGGATATGTAACAGGGCTGGAAATCCCCTGCCCGCCCGTGCTTGAGTGCCGCCGCTTGAGTTGGAGATGAGCCATGGCCGCGCGCGATGATGATGAAGATGAGGATTTCGATCTGGGCATCAGCCTGGAAGCGGTAGCGGCCATCGTCGATGCCGCCCGTGCGGTGCAGGAAGGCGAGGAAAGCGGCGCCTTGTCCCGCGCGGATGAGGATGAAGAAGGCCTCGATGCCGAAGATGATGAGAATATGGATGAAGACGCCTTGCGCGCCTTCATTGCCGAATTGAATGAGGATGAGCAGGCTTCCTTGATTGCGCTCGCCTGGTTGGGCCGTGGTGATTACGGGCCAGAGGAATGGGAAGAAGCGCGCAATTTGGCGCGGGAACGCAATATCCGCGATCCGGCGGAATATCTGCTCGGCATTGAGATGCTGGGCGACATGCTGGAAGAAGGGTTGGATATGCTCGGCCTTTCCCTTGATGATGTGGAAAGCTGACCCGGTGCGCCCGGGCCATTTTATGTGACGCCGGATGGTTCGCCCCCGCCCTGTCATCTGCGCGCTGCTATTGCTCTGTGGCCTTGTGGCCTGCGGGCCGCGCGCGTCCGATCTGGCGGAAGATGGGCGCCAGCGCCTGATCGGTTTGCGCGCGGATGATTTGCGGCTTTGCGCGGGCGTGCCCAATCTGACCGCGGCATCGGATGGCGGCGATTTCTGGACCTATGATCGCACACCAACACCGAGCGGCGTTTCCGCGCCGGTGCCGATGATTGGCGGTTCCCTGAGTGTCACGGCGGGGTCTTCCTGTCGCGTGACCTTCCATTTGGTGGAAGCCAAGGTGACGCGCATTGGCTATTCGGCAGAATCGGATTTGCCGCTGTCACGCAACGCCGCTTGCGCGCCCGTTGTGCAGGGCTGTTTGCGCATGCTGGACCTTGGCACCGTCCGGCCGGAGTGACCGTTCAGATGATTCCATCTGAACGTGATCTGCCCTAGGGGCGCCGCCCGCCACCCAGGATCCCACCAAGACCCCGCAGGACATCTGGCAGCGCTGGCGGCGCATTGGCGGGCGGTGTTTCGCGTGGCGTGGCTTCGGGTGTGGGGCGGGGTGCGGGTGTCGGCCCTTCTGCGCCGAACCGCGCCATGCGCAGCGCCGCATCGCAATCTGGCAAAGCCCGCGTGGCGCTACCGCCGAGCAAGCCGCCAAGCCCTTCAAGCCCGGGGCGGCGCGCCAATTCCTCAGCCAATAGCCCCGCCGCTGCCTGACCAAGCGCGGCATCGGCCGCCACCCCAAAACGCGGCTTGGCAAGGCTGCCACCGATCCCCATCGGGGCGCGGAGCCTGAAGCCGCGAAGGGTGAGATCGAGAAACAGCCGACCAGCGAGGCTTTCATCGGCCAAGTTCACGCTGGTCTGGCCACTGATCTGGCCGAGTGTGCTGTCCAGCAGCAAGGCGCGGCTGCGCGCCACGCCCTGTTCCGCACCGAGGGCCAAGGCAAAGCAGCGCAGATCGATAGCACCAAGGGCTTGGCTGCCGGGGGAAACCAATGCCAGCACCTCAGCCAGC